>JAGQRU010000115.1:3423-23927 GCA_020425105.1 Paracoccaceae bacterium | reverse complement strand
CCGCCATTTGTCAACATGACCTAGGGTCCGGCACCCGTCAGGGCACCGCGCGCAGTTCCAGAAGCATGGTGCCCGGGCGCATCTCAAAATCGTCGGACAAGGCGTCTGAGGGGCCGGCGTCGCGCGCGGTGATCTGAACGCATCCCGGGCGGTCGCAGAGCTTGGCGCAGTCGGCGTTCAGCCGTTCGGCAAAGGCGACGGCGGCGCTTTGGCTGTCTTCATCGCCCACGGGCAGGCCGATCACCTCAAGCCGTTCCACCCCGATTGCCAGAAGATCGGTGCAGGCTGCATGGAACTCCGGGCGGGCGTCGTCGTCGTGTTCATCCCCGTTGCCGGACCCGCCCTTTTCGAAATCAACGAACGGATCGTTCAGGTTTTGTGTCTGGAATATCGGGTGCGGGGGCACCTGCAGCAGCAGGCGGCCGTCCATCGGACGCGGGGCGTCGCCGCCGGATTGCAGCGCACCGAACAGTTCGACATAGCGTTGCTGGTCCGACAGCGTGCTGGCGAAGGCCGGGCAGGCGGGGCCCGGACAATCGCCCAGTCCCAGATCGAAACGGATGGCCGGACAGCCCCGCCCCGGGCATTCGGCCAGCGCCGCCCCCGCGGTCAGGCTCAGCAGGACGGCGGCTAGCGGCCGGATCGCGCGTCGGCTTTGAGCTGCCGCATGATTTTCTTTTGCCATACTCTCCATTCCTCAAGATCCGGAAGGTCGTCCAGCCGCTTGGCGGCCTGCTTTCTGTCCCAGTCCAGAAACTCTGTGATCGTGTCGCAGGCGGCGTCCGAAAAATAGAGCTGCCCCCGGGCGCACAGGTCCAGAAGCGTGTTCCGCGCCGCGTTGCGGTCGGCGACAAAGCCCAGAAGCCGTGCCTTTTCTTCTTCGGTCAGCGGACGCTCCTGTTGCAGCCCGGCAATATCGATCAGCCGCCGCCACGCGGTCAGATAGGCGCTGAAGGACGACGCGAGGTTTTCCGTCATCTCCAGCCCATGCTGGCTGCGTGCCCGTGTCCGGGTCCAGCTTTCCTGCCAGCGTGGAAACAGCACCGACGCGAAAAGCCCGCCGACAAGGATGCTGATCAGCGGCGGTCCCCAGTGGCGGATCATCAGCGACAAGGGCGAATCCGGGTCCAGCGGTGCGTCAAGGATCAGGGGCAGCAGCACGGAGGAGCCTCATTTCTCGCCGACAAAGGTTCCGGCGGCACGATAGGCGCCGCCCGATCCGGCGGCGTTGTTCTGAATCTCGAAGGCGCCGATCAGCGCGTTGGGCTGGCCCCCGGACATGCCGCCGACAAACCGGCCATTCAGAGTGCCGTGGCGGTCGCCTCCGGCGATGGCGCTGGTATAGGTTTCGCCGCTCAGGGTGCTGCCGCCCGCATAGCTGCGGTTGTCGAAATCCATCGCGGTGCTTCCGGTGCGGGTATCGAAATCGAAGTTTTCCGAGAACGTGCCCATGGCGGTGCGGACGGCGCCGCCGTCATAGACATTGCCGATCGTGTGGCCGGTGTAGGACGCCTGACCGCTGGCCGTATCCAGAACGTTGCGCGGGATCGGCGTGCCGGCCGCGAAGCTGCCCAGATGCACATGCTGGCGCGATCCGTCGCTGTCCATCAGATCGCCGAAGAACACGCCCCATTGCGCATAGCTGTAGGCGTCGTCCGCACCGCCGCCCAGACTGCCGACGCTGTCGCGGGCGGGCACCGGCACGTCGGCATTGTTTATGGTGGTGAACTGGCCGCGCAATTCCCGGGCGATGGGTTCGGCGGATATCAGCGCGACCTGGCTGCCGGGTTGGTCGGACAGCATCCCCCAGGTCAGGTCGTCGACGAAGGCGCCCCGCGCCACGATGTCCGTGCCCACGGTTTCAGTGCCGCCAAGGGCGATCTGAGCGCCGCCAAAGGTCAGGCTGCCCGAGATCGTGTTGAGCACCTGATCCGGCGCGCCGATGGCCAGATTGGGACCGTCGGCGGCGCGGGCGAAAGGCGCCAGCCCCACAGTGCCGCCGCCGCCTGTCTCGACCTCGACCCAACCGGTCGCATAGCCCGTCAGCCCGTTGCCGAAGCGCCCCGGGATCCGGTCCGGGATGGCGCCGCCCGACGCGGCCAGCCCCAGCCGCACCGCCCCGAAGGCCTGATCGGGGTTGGCCGGATCGACACCCAAAGGACGCTCCAGCCCGCCACTCAGGGTCTGCGGATCAATGGCATTGACGTCGTCGAATGTCATGCCGGCATTTTCAAGAACGAAGGCCCCAAGCCGCCCGGGATCGGGGATGCCGTCGCTGGCAAAACCGTTGAGAGCGAGGTCGATATTCGGGTTGCCGCCGCCCGCCGCGGTGCTCTGCCAGTCGGTGAAAAGCAGCGTCGATGCCCGTCCGGCGCCGGACGATCCCAGCGTCCGCGCGCGGATGATCGCATCGCCGGAAATATCCGGCAGCGGGTCGCCGTCGACATCCAGATCCCCGTGATAGTCTTCGACAAAAGTGCGATAGGTGACGCTGCCGATGGTGACAGAAATCGACGACACCTGCTGACCGTCGACATCGGCCAGCCCGAAATCCGAATGCAGCAGCAGGCTCTGCGCGCCGCCAGGCACCACATTGCCCGGCGCGGTGGCGTAAAGCGCATTGATATCCACCAGCGGCGCGGCGGGATTGACCAGAAAGGCCCCGCGATCGGTCAGGTCCGCCACGCTCAGCGGCGTATTGGGGCTGCCCAGGTCGGTCCAGGTGGCGTCGCGCAGGAAGGACCGGCCAGCCGCGTTGCGCGGCGCGGCATCCGGATCGGGCAGGTCAAGCGGACCCCAGCCGCCGGCGCTGCCGAACCAGTTCATGACACCGGCGGCAATCTGGAAGCGGTCATAGGTGACGGCGCTGTCCGGGTAGGTGGTCTGATGGGTGAAGGGCGCGTTCGGATCGCCGGTCAGCGACGAAAACACCAGCCCGTCCAGATCCCCGGCGGCGAACAGCAGGCTGCGCGGGTTGGCAGTGTCGGGAATGGTCACACGGTAATACGGGGTGTCGTTGAAATTCAGATCGGTCGAGATCACGTTTTCCGCAAAGACCAGCCCGGGCGCGGTCTGGCCGATGAACGCCAGAACCGGGGCGCTGGTGGCGACGCCGGGGCCGGGGGTGAAATCCGCCGTCACCGCGTCCACCGCTTCGACGAACAGGAAATTGTCGATCGCTCTGCTTGCCGCTGGCAGATGGTCGCCCAGAGAGATCCCGAAGGCCAGCACGTCGCGCACGGGGCCCTGGGCGGACAGGGTGCCGATGCCAAGATCCGGCTGCGCGGTGATGCCGATGAACCGCTGCCCTCCGGTCAGGCCGCGAAAGATATACTGGCCGCTGTTGTTATGCGCCTGGCTGTCGCGGCGGCGCAGCACCAGCACGCGGCTGGATCCGAAGGTCACGCCGGGATTGCCCAGAAGATAGGACAGGCCCCCGTTGTTTTCGAACGCACTGGGCATCAGCAGCGTGTTCGGGGCGCCGATCGTGTCCCAACTACCCGTGGTGAAGAATGTGTTGGTCGTCGGGCCATAGCGGCGCGGCCCGACGCCCGGCGGCAGGATATTCGGCGGTGTGTTCACCTGATCGGTGAAGAGCAGGCTGATGGTGTCGATAAAGAAATCTTCGCTGACGACGAAGGGGGCGGTCATCCCCTGAAACGTGTCGGTGGTGCCCCCGTCGGTGATGCTGGACGACGTCTCGGCCACCACGCTCAGCGTGTTGTCGGTGCCTGCATAGAGCGCGGCCAGACCGAGACTGCCAAAGCCATCCGTGAACGCGACCGGCGTCGAGACCGTTCCGTCAGCAGAATGCCCGTCCAGCAGATCCCCGGCATTTTCCGCTCCGGTGTCGGAAGTGGCGAGGTTGTTTGGCAGCAGGCATTCGGCACCGCCGTCGCGGGTTTGCACGGTGCCCGCACATTCGGCGTCGGCTCCAGCACCATCATTGGCGATGGCCGCGTCGGGATCGCGCGTCAGGCTGGCGACCAGCGGCGTCGCGCTTTGGCCTGCCTGGGTCGGGGGGGATGCGGACAGTTCGGTCTTGGTGCGCGGGGCGTGCTGGCCGTCCCCCTGTCGGCTGATGGGGCTTCGGCCCAGTCCCGGGGCGATGCGGTCCAGATCCCGAACGATGTCGGTGCCGTCCAGCCGCTGCGGCCGCGACAGGCGGCCGGGTGCCGCCGTGACCTGAAACCCCGGCCGGTAAAGCTGCCGCGTGGTGCCGTTTTGCGCGACGCTCAGATCGCCGCCGATCAGCAGATGGGCCCGGGTTCCCTCCGCGCCGATGGCCACCACGGCGGCGCCGCCGGTCAGCAACAGGTCTGCATCGGCTGTTGTAACCCGGATCGGCCGCGCCCGTCCGGGCTGACCGGTTGTGATCCGCAGCACCGCGTCGCCGCTGACGGCGAGCACGATCTGCCGCTCGTCCGTGTCGATCCGAAGGCTGCCGCCGGGACCCAGCAGCAGCGAGGCGCCATCGCGAAACAGCAGGTCCAGCGTTTCGCCGCTGCGTGCGGTCAGGGCGCGCTCCGCCCCGTCCACCACGATCACGCGCCGGGTCTGCGCCGCTGCGTCCGACGCCTGCAGGGCCAGCGCGGCAATGGCCACCGCCAGCGCGGTCAATGCCTTTGAACGGATGCGGGTCGGTGCCATATCCTGTCCTCCCATCGGTGGCGTCGCGTCAGAATGTGCTGCTCAGTTCCACGGTCACATAGGTGTCGTCATAGTCGCGAATGGCGAAGTTCGACTGGTTGCGGTAATACCCCAGCCGGGCCGAAAGCAGCGCCCGGTCGGTGACCGGCACCCCAAGCGCGCCTTCGATCCGGTAACGGTGGTCGGTCTGCGCGGTGTCGAGGTCGATCGACAGATCCAGATCGTCGTAATCCACGGTGGAATAGCTGCCCAGAAGCGACAGCTCCCATGGCCCGTGGCGCCCGGCGCCGGGCGCCGGAACCCGGTGCAGGATCTGCGCCCGGCCACCCCATTCGCGATAGGCTTCGTAATCCTCGCGCGCGGTCTTGCGGCGCCCGAATACTTCGGCCGACACGGCGGTGCGCGGACCCGTATCCAGCAATGCGCCGCCGAAGAGGGTATAAAGCCCGCCGTCGCGGTCGTCGTTCCGCGGGGCGTCGTCTGTGGCGAAGAATTGCTGGTCCTTGGCGCTGAGCCCCGCGCGCCAGATCAGCCCCGGGCGGGCCTGAACCGCGGCCTCGGCGCTGAGCCCGACCTCATCCAGATAGGTTTCGCCGTCCCGCATCAGGCGCGCCAGAAAGGTCGATACGGTCAGCTTTGCCGGACGCTCCGCCCAGCGGTCGAGCCTGAATTCGATCCCCGGCGCGATATTGGCATAGCCCAGATCAAGCTGTGTCTGGTCGCGGTAGCGTTCCACATAGATCAATCCGGGGAAAACCAGCGCGTGCCCCGCCTGGGTGCCCAGATCATAGCGCGCGGCGCCTGACAGGGTGAAGGTGGCCGAATAATCCGCCTGTTCGGTATCCTCGCGCCTGAGACGGCCCTCGACCTCGCCGATATCGGTGACGAACTGCACCGTGCCGTTGGGACCGGAATTGGCGTTGGTGTTGTATCGCAGCCCCGCCGCGATTCGGCCCTGAAGCTGCCAGCGGCGGTTGGCCAGTGTGGCGTCCGCTAGCAGATCCTCGGTTCTGGCGCGCAGCGGTGCGGGCATCGCCGGATCGGCCAGCGCGTCGCGCAGATAGTATTCGGCCAGCTTGGCGGATCCCAGACGCAGATGCAGCAGCCCCAGCTCCAGCCGCAGGTTCGACAGGCGCGGGTCGAAGACCAGCAGCCGTTCCAGCGATGCGGTGACACCGGCGGCATCGCGCGCTTCTGCCGCCGCCGATCCGTAGGAAAAGATGACATTCGGGTCCGCCGGGTTGGCCAGCATCCGTCCAAGGGCGCGGCCGTACGGGTCGTCCGCCGCATGCGCACCGGCGCTGCAACAGCAGGCAATCGCGATGACGGGTCCCCATTGGCGCATGGCATTCTGCCCTTTCCAATTGGTTAACGCTAGCAGATTGCGCCGCGTTAAACAATTTTTGGCTGCGCGCGGCCTAGCGTCCGACCACGACGGTAAAAGGCGCCCAGACAAAGGGGTGCGCATAGACCGGTGCGCCGGGGGTTTCCATCACCCGGATCATCGCCGCCTGCAGATCCTTCGACAACGCGCCGCGGCCCCGGTCCCGTTCGGCCATCAGTGCCTCGAACAGCGCTGACGTGGACACTGCCGCCACGTCCCAATGGGATACGATCAGCGCATGGGCGCCAGCCCGGAAGAAAGCCCGCGCCAGCCCCGATAGGCCGGATGCGCCGGGCAGGCCGGAATCCGATCCGGTGGAACAGGCCGACAGGATGACCAGATTGGCATTGATGGTCATCTGGGCGATTTCGCTGGCTTTCAGATAACCGTCATCGCGCGGGCTGGCGGCGGCGGGCGCGGCCAGAAACAACCCGGGTTCGGGCAGGTCGGCGGCCAGATCCCCGACCTCGGCATGGGTGGCCAGCAGCACCGTGTCCACCGATGTCAGGTCCTGCGCCTTGATCTGCGCCTCGGTCGCGGCTTCGCAGGTGAACCAGTCGCGGTTCTCTGCGGCGACCGCATGGGCGGCGGCGGTCCGGACCAGTTCCACGGTGCGGGGCAGGCGGGCCTGACCGCGCGCGCGGGCAGGGTCGATGAGGCCCAGTGCGCCCGAGGCCGCGGCGGGTCGCGGTTCGGGCTGACGTGCCGCGTCGCACAGCCCGGCACGGAATGGCCCGAAAGGAGCAAACCCCACGAAAGGCCGGGCCGCCGCCACTGTCGCGTTGCCGCGCGTCCGCCCAGCGAAGGCCGCGACGCTGGGGGCAGTCTGATGCGGAAAGCGGCGCGCGAACCAGGCCGCCCGACCCAGGGCCGCGAAATCGGGTCGCGGCGCCAGCGGTTCGGTCAGAAGAACGGCCATCGCCATTTGCTGCATGGCGCGGTCGGGGATCAGGAAAAGCTCGGTCCCCTGCGGCAGATTCACGGCGCCGATCCGGGTGCCCTGAGAGGGGCAGGCGGCGCCGGGGTCGGGGGGAAGGAAGAGCGCGCAGTATAGGGCATGCGCCGACGCGACGGGAAAGCTCGCTGCCTCGGGCGGGCGCCCGGGGGGCGGTTCGACCGCTGCGCGCAGCGCCTGCACATGGTCCTCCAGCGCCGCCGCGGATAGAGGGGTGCGCGACAGGCGGGCGCCTTCGGGGGTGATCAGGAAAGTATAGGTCTGCCGGTCGAAACTGGCCTGCAGCCACAGGGCCTGACCGGGATCCAGCGCCGCTCGGGCCTCCGGCAGGCCGATCGTGGCAGAGGCCGTATTCCGGCGGTATTCAGCCGCCAGCGGGGTGTCCGGCATCCCGGCGCGCAGGGCCGCCAGATCGTCGCGCGCGGTTCGGATCGCATCGCGGAACCGGTCCCGCCGCGCCCCGGGCGGTTCGCTGCGCAACGCCCGTTCCAGCCCTTCGATTTGGGCCAGGAGCGCCCGTTCCGCCGCCGCCTGTGCCGCCAGTGCCGGGTCGCGGGCCAGAAGCGCATCGGCCAGACCGGTGGTCGCTCTGGCATTGCCGGTCAGGTGGACGACCTGCAGCGTGCGGAACAACTCATCTTCCAAGGCCCCGTCGGGCCGGGCAGCGATCCGGTCCCAAAGCAGCCCGGCCACCTGATCGATCTGGGCGCGGATTTCATCGGGCGCCAGTTCGGAGGTATAGGTCGCCAGCCGCGCGGTGTCCGCGATCCGGGTTTCGATGCGCGCCCGGTTGGCGCGGGCCAGATCCAGTGCGGCATCGGGGCGTCCCTGCGCGATCAGCGCCTGCGCCAGCAGCCGGTGCGCCTGACCCAGCCGCTGTACGGATGCGCTGCCATTGTCGGTCAGGATCGCGCTGGCACGACGGGCGAAGGCCTCCGCGTCCGCCGGATCGCCGCGCGCCAGGGCCAGATCCGCACGGGCCAGAAGCGCCGGGGTTTGGTCAAGATCCGACCGGGGCAGCGCCGCGAAGGCCCGCAGCGCGGTTTCCAGCGCGGCGTCGGCGGCATCTGCCTGACCGCCCGCCCGGGCCAGGACCAGTCCCAGAGCCGCCTGGTTCAGCGCCTGATCATAAGCCCCGGCGCCTGCGGCGGCGGCGGACGCCTGCGCGGCGCGCGCGCGGTTGATGGCATCGCTGGCATCGCCCCGGTTTGAGAGCAGCAGCGCGCTTTCCCGGCGCAGGGCAAGTGCTGCCGGGTGCGCCGGACCCACCCGGCATTCCAAACGTTCAAGGGCATTGTCATAAGCCGCGCCGGCGGCCTCCGGATCGCCCAATTCCTGCCGGATGATGGCGGCGCGGTGGTCGATCTGCGCCAGCACCGGATGCAGCGCCGGCAGCGGGCCAAAGGCGGCGCGCGCCTCGTCATTCAGAAGCTCGGCTTCCGCATAGAGGCCGCGCATCAGCGCGACTTCCGACAGATTGTAAAGCACGCTGCCCAGCACCAGCGGCTGGGCCTGCACCGCCGGGTCGGCCCGAAGGGCTTCCAGTGCCGTGCGCGCCGCCTGAAAATCACCGCGGGCGGTGTCGATCCGCGCGGCCAGAACCCGGTCTTGGACAAGGTCGGCGGCGGGGCACTGTCCCGCCGCGGCCCATGCCGCGGCCTGATCGAGCGCGGCTTCGGCCCTCGCGGTATCGCGCGACAGAAGCGCGGCCTGCGTGCCGATCCGGGCGCTGGCCGCGGCATCGCAAAGCGCGCGGGGCGCTAGCGCCTCACCCGCTTCCCGCGCCGCCGAACCGGCGCGATCATAGGCCCCGGAGGCAAGCGCGACAGCCGCCAGAACCTGATCCGTGCGCCCTTGCAGCAGGGGATCGCCGCTTTGCGCGGCCTCTGCGCGGGCGGTTTCGGCCAGATCCAGGATCCGGGGCAGCGGGGCATCGCAGGCGGGATCGGTGTCGGTTTCGAAGGCGCGCAGCGACAGGAAGGCGCGGCGCCAGCTCAGCGTGGCCAGATCGTGCCGGGAATACCCGGACTGGGCGCGAAGCATGTCAATGGCGGGTGTCAGCCGTGCGGCGGCGGGGCCGAAGGCGTGGTCCCGTTCCAAGGCCAGCGACTCGCGCACCAGATCCAGGATCTGCGTGGCGGGGTCGGGCTCCGCCGTCAGCGGTCCCGCGAACAGGGCCAGCGCAACCGCCCAGATCCCCGACCGCCGGTGCCTGCCCGTCGCTGCCGCCGCCATCTTCGCCCCCCTTCCGCAAGGGAAGCATATCAGGCGCCCGGCAGGATTTCATCGGGGCGATTGGGTTTTGCCGGTCAGACGCCGCGCAAATAGGCGGCCAAAAGGTCCCGCGCGGCCTGCAGATCGGATCTGTGCACCATTTCCGTCACCGTGTGGATATAGCGGGTGCCGACCACGATGCCGATCGCGCGCGCCCCCGCCGCCGCCTGCTGCGCCGCCGCGCCGTCCTGCCCGCCGGCGCGCAGCATCGTGCGCTGATGGGGAATGCCTTCGGCCCGGGCCAGATCTTCAAAGGTCTTCACCAGTTGCTTGTCGGCAATGAAAGAGCTGTCCCGCACGTGCAGGCCGACGCCCTTGCCCTGCTGGGTTGTGGCGTCCTGTTCCGGCACGCCCGGCGTGTCGCAGGCCAGTGTGGTGTCCACGCCGATGCCGATATCCGGCCGGATCGCGAAGGCGGCGGTGCGGGCGCCGCGCAGGCCGACTTCCTCCTGGCAGGTGAAGGCCACGTGGATCTCGGCCCCTGTGCGGTGATCGCCAAGCGCCCTGAGCGCCTCGATCCCCAGCCAGCACGCGATGCGGTTGTCCAGCGCCTTGGACACGATCTTGTCGCCCATTTCCACAAAGGGTTCTTCCATCACCACCATGTCGCCGATCTGCACGTGATCCCGGGTGGCCGCGCCCAGCCCCAGATCCACGAAGAATTCGCTGATCTCGGGCACTTTCTTGCGGTCCTCGGGCGATGCGATATGCACCGGACGTCCGCCCGGGTTCATGACCCCGGGCAGGTCCCCGGTCTGGGTGCAGACGCGGACGCGGCGCGAAAACAGATTGCGCGGATCGAAGCCGCCGACCGGATGCAGATAGCAGAACCCCTTGTCGGTCACGTGGCTGACCAGAAAACCGATCTCATCCATGTGGCACAGCAGCAGGATCTTCTGCGGCGCCGCGTCGGTTCCGGCCCGGCGGCAGAGAAGAGACCCCATGCTGTCCTGGGAGATCTCGTCGAAAAGGCCGTCGATTTCTGCGCGGATCAGGTCGCGCACGCGGTCTTCGTTGCCGGGGACGCCGGGGGTTTCGCACAGGCGTTTGAGCAGATCGATATTCATCGGGCAGGTCCTTGGTCACGGGGAATGCGCCCAGTGGTGGCCTGCGGCGGCGGCGCTGTCCAGCCCGGTCAGGCGAGCCAGGCGGTCGTGCCGGGACGGCCCGCATCGCCCAGCCGCCGGATGTCATCGGCCAGATCAACGGCCATCTGGCGGGCGGCGCCGCGCCGGTTGGGGCGCAGGGCATAGAACCCGATGCCGGTCAGTTCCACCTGCAGACGGCGGGCCAGCCGATCGGGATCGGCGTCTGGCGACAGTTCGCCCGCCGCCTGGGCGGCGCGGAAGCGGTCGGCAAAGGCCGCTTCGCTGCGGTCCAGAAGGTCGTGGAGCGCGGCGCGGATCTCGGGCTGATCGACGCCGGTATCGAGCGTGGTCTTGGCCAGAAAACAGGCGGGCACGGGCAGGTCGCCGCGGGCCACCGGGTGGCCGCCGCCGATGAACCGCGCCAGACCTTCCAGAATGCCGGGCGCTTCATCGGCGATCCGGGCCTGTTCCGCGGCCATCTGCGTGGCGTAGCGGTCCAAGGCCATGCGGAACAGCGACTCCTTGTTGCCGAAGGCCGCATAGATCGACCCCGGATGCATGCCCAACGCCGCTTCAAGGTCCTTCAGCGACGTCGCGTGAAACCCTTGTTTCCAGAACAGGGCAAGCGCCCGGTTCAGGGCGGCATCGCGGTCATGGGTGTTCGAACGGCTGGCCATGGTTTCGATATAATCCCCCGGATGCGGAATGCACAGGTCTGAGGCGCAGGGTCACGTTTGAGTGAATGCTCAGTATCTTTGTTGAGCAATCGTTCAAAATGATTAGGACGGTCGTGCCGGACCGATCTGGCTGCCATCAACCTTGAAGGAGACCCCCATGGCCAACTTCCCCACCTATGACAAAACCAATGCGCCCGCGGCGTCTGTCCCGCTGCTTGAAAAGACCGAACGGGCCTTCGGGCGTCTGACCGGGCTGGCCAAGGCCATGGCCGGGGCGCCGGGGCTTCTGGATGTCTATCAGCGCGCCCATGCGGCGTTTCAGGCGACCAGCTTCAACAAGGAGGAACTGACCGTGGTCTGGCAGGCGATCAATGTCGAACATGCCTGCCATTACTGCGTGCCCGCGCATACGGGCATTGCCAACATGATGGGGGTCGACGCCGCTCTGACCGAGGCGCTGCGGACCGAAGCCCCGCTGGGCGACGCCAAGCTGGAGGCGTTGCGCGACTTCACCCTGGCCATGCTGCGCCAGCGCGGTCTGGTGTCCGAAGACCAGCTTGCGGCGTTCTACGCTGCCGGATACGGGCCGCAACAGGTGCTGGAAGTTATCCTGGGCCTGTCGCAGAAGGTGATGTCGAACTACGTCAATCACGTGGCGCAAACCCCGGTGGACGAAGTGTTCCAGAAATACGCGTGGGAAAAGACGGCACCGGCCGCCGCCTGATCGCGGACGGGCAAAAATCCGGTGGGCGGCGGGCATCCTGCCGCCCCGGTCTCTTTCGGGCTTTCGTGCGCCGCGCGGGCAAGCTATCACGGCGCGGGTTTGAAAACCGCAGAGATGAGGAGTAACGCATGGCCAACGTTGTCGTCGTGGGCGCCCAATGGGGCGACGAAGGCAAAGGCAAGATCGTCGACTGGTTGAGCGAGCGGGCGGATGTCATCGCGCGCTTCCAGGGCGGTCATAATGCAGGCCATACGCTGGTCATCGACGGGGCGGTCTACAAGCTGTCGCTGCTGCCCTCGGGGATCTTGCGGGATGGCAAGCTCGGCGTGATCGGCAACGGGGTGGTTCTGGACCCTTGGGCTCTGGTGGCCGAAATCGAACGGATCGAGGCGCAGGGCGTGAAGGTGTCCACCGACAATCTGGTGATCGCCGAAAATACGCCGCTGATCCTGCCGGTGCATCAGGATCTGGACAAGATCCGCGAAGAGGCGGCGGGAAAGGCCAAGATCGGCACCACCGGTCGCGGCATTGGCCCGGCTTATGAAGATAAGGTCGGGCGGCGCAATATCCGTCTGGCGGATCTGGCCGACACCGCCACGCTTGAGACGCGGCTGGACCGGCTGCTGGCGCATCACAACCCGCTGCGCAAGGGGCTGGGCGTCGACACCATCGACCGCGATGAGCTGCGCGACAAGCTGCTGGCGATCGCGCCGAAGGTTCTGCCCTTCGCCGCGCCGGTGTGGAAACTGCTGGCGGAAAAGCGCAAGGCGGGCAAACGGATCCTGTTCGAAGGGGCGCAGGGCGCGCTTCTGGACATCGATTTCGGCACCTACCCCTATGTGACCTCGTCCAACACGTTGGGCGGGATGGCCGCGACCGGGACGGGTCTGGGGCCAAACTCCATCGATTTCGTGCTGGGCATCGTGAAGGCCTATACCACCCGCGTCGGTGAGGGCCCGTTCCCGACCGAGCTTGGCGATGCGGTGGGCAAACATCTGGCGGAAGTGGGGCGCGAAAAAGGCACTGTGACCGGGCGCGACCGCCGCTGCGGGTGGTTCGACGCGGTTCTGGTGCGGCAGACCTGTACCACTTCGGGGGTCAAGGGGATCGCCCTGACCAAGCTCGACGTTCTGGACGGTCTGGAGGAGCTGAAGATTTGCGTTGGGTACGATCTGGACGGCGAGCGGATGGATTATCTGCCGACCGCGGCCGATCATCAGGCGCGCGTCACCCCGGTCTATGAGACGATGGAAGGCTGGAGCGCCAGCACCGCCGGTGCGCGCAGCTGGGCCGAACTGCCCGCCGCGGCGATCAAATATGTCCGCCGGATCGAAGAGCTGATCGATTGCCCGGTGGCGTTGCTGTCCACATCGCCCGAACGCGAAGACACGATCCTGGTCACCGATCCGTTCGCGGACTGACCCGGACCCCGCAGGAAGCACATATCATGGCCTTGTCCTATAAAGCCCGCCGCCGCTGGTCTCTGGTGATCCTGCTGGTGGGGCTGCCGGTCTATATCGTCGCCTGTGTGACGGTGA
Organism: Paracoccaceae bacterium; assembly: GCA_020425105.1. Lineage (GTDB taxonomy): Bacteria > Pseudomonadota > Alphaproteobacteria > Rhodobacterales > Rhodobacteraceae > Meridianimarinicoccus. Next base: position 10,637 of record JAGQRU010000115.1, on the reverse strand, counting down.
AGGACTGGTTCGACCGCCCGTCGATCCTTCTGGATCTGGTGATTTATGTGGCTTTGGGGCTGCTTTGGGCGATGCCCTTCCGCTTTGTCTTCCGCGGTATCGGCAAGCCGGATCCCGACGCGCCGCGCGCGGACGGATCCCGGGCGGAGTGAGCGCGCCGGCGCCCATTCTGTGCGCGGCGGTGCCGGTCACCTTGGCGGGGGGCGGCAAGCTGCGGGCGCGCGATCTGACCGATTGTCTGGCCCGCGCGCCGCATCTGGTGGCCGCCGACGGCGGAGCCGACGCCGCTCTCGCCCTGGGCCATCGGCCCGAAGCGGTGATCGGCGACATGGATTCGCTCAGCCCGGAAGGGCGGGCGGTTCTGGGGCAAGCGGTACTGCATCAGATCGCCGAGCAGGACAGCACGGATTTCGAAAAATGCCTGACCCGGATCGTGGCGCCGCTTGTGCTGGCCGCAGGGTTCATGGGGCGCCGGATGGATCATGCGCTGGCGGTGCTGAACACGCTGGCGCGTCACCCGCACCGCCGCTGCGTGCTGGTAGGCAAGACCGATATCGCGCTTCTGATGCCGCCGCGCATCGACCTGCCGCTGCACCCCGGGACGCGGGTGTCGCTGTTCCCGCTCGTCGCCATGGGCGGGCGCAGCCGGGGGCTTGAATGGCCGCTGGACGGGATCGGCTTCGCGCCCGCCGGGCCGGTCGGTACGTCGAACCGCGCCGCCGGGCCGGTGAGGCTGGAATTCGATACGCCGGGCATGCTGCTTTTTCTGCCGCGCGACTGCCTCGATCTGCTGCTTGAAGCACTGAAAGCGGCGCCGGAATGGCCCGAATCCTGAGCCTTTTTGCCTTCCAGCCCTCGCAGCGCCGCGGAAGGGTGCTTATAGATATGCAAGCCCTAAGGAGTCGCCTGATGACCGAAGCCCTGTCTGCCGCCGATGCCGGCAAATTCACCGCCTCGCGCGGCGCCGTCGATCTGGTCGAAGATGGGATGCGTCTGGGTCTGGGCACCGGGTCGACCGCCAGCTGGATGGTGCGGTGCCTGGCGGCCCGCGTGGCGCGGGAAGACCTGACGCTGACCTGCGTGCCGACCTCGACGCGCACCGGGGTGCTGGCGCGCGCCCTGGGGTTGACGGTCGTCGGGCTGGACGATGCCGGGTGGCTAGACCTGACCATCGACGGGGCGGATGAATTCGATCCGGCGCTGAACCTGATCAAGGGCGGCGGCGGCGCGCATCTGCAGGAAAAGATCGTGGCAGCGGCGTCCGACCGGATGGTGGTGATCACCGATCCCAGCAAGGACGTGGCGCGGCTTGGCGCCTTCCCGCTGCCGGTGGAGGTCACGCCGTTCGGGCTTGCGACAACGCGCAAGCTGATCGGCCGGGTGCTGGACGGCGCTGCCGTGGGCGGGCGGGACACAACGGTGCGGATGGCGGGGGATACGCCCTTCGTGACCGATGAGGGCAACCACATCATCGACCTGCGCCTTGAACGCATCGACGCCCCGCAGGATCTGGCCGACGCGCTGCTGCGCATCCCCGGGGTCGTGGAGACGGGCCTGTTTCTGGGCATGTGCGACACGGTTGTGATCGGACATCCGGACGGGCGCGTGGAAACCCGGCGCGCGGACGGCTCTGCGCCGCGTTTCGCGCAGGTGGATCTGGCCGAAGCCGCCATGCTGCCGGTGGCGTGAGATTTCAAATGCAAAGGGTTGCGGTATGAGTTTCGATCTGGATCTTTTTGTCATCGGCGGCGGATCGGGCGGCGTGCGTGCGGCCCGCGTGGCGGCGGCGGGTGGTGCCAAGGTGGGCCTTGCCGAAGAAAGCCGGATGGGCGGAACCTGCGTGATCCGCGGCTGCGTGCCGAAGAAGCTGATGGTCTTCGCGTCCTCGTATCGCGAGGTGTTCAACGATGCCCGCGGCTATGGCTGGGACCTGCAGAACGGCGAGTTGGACTGGCCGGCCTTCCGCACCAAGCTGGAGGCCGAGCTTGACCGCCTGGAAGGCGTTTATCAGCGGCTCTTGGATGGCTCCGGCGTGACCTGGCATGCGCAGCGCGCGAAGGTCGTGGACCCGCACACGGTGGAACTGGCCGATGGCACGCGCATCACGGCCAAGCATATCCTGATCGCCACCGGCGGCTGGCCTTTCGTGCCGGACATGCCGGGGGCCGAACATGTCATCACCTCGAACGAGATCTTTCATCTGGACACGCTGCCGAAGTCGATCCTGATCGTCGGCGGCGGCTTCATCGCCTGCGAATTCGCCTGCATCCTGAACGGGCTGGGGGTCGAGGTGACGCAATTTTATCGCGGCGCCCAGATCCTGCGCGGCTTCGACGACGAAGCGCGCGGGCTGGTGGCGGAAAAGATGGTCGAAGGCGGGGTGACACTGCACACCGGCACCAATGTGGTCGAGATGGAAGATCGCGGCGCCGAAGGCATCTGGGTGAAAGCCACCGACGGGTCGCACCGTGTCTATGACAAGGTGATGTTTGCCACCGGCCGGGTGCCCAATTCGTCAGGACTGGGGCTTGAAGAACTGGGCGTTGAAATCGGCCGCCGGGGCGAAATCGTGGTGGATAAATATTCCCAGACCGCCGTGCCGTCGATCTATGCCATCGGCGACGTGACCAACCGGATCAACCTGACCCCGGTGGCGATCCGCGAAGGCATGGCGTTTGTGGAAACGGTGTTCAACGGCAATCCGACGGCGCCGGACCACGATCTTGTGGCATCCGCAGTCTTCACCCAGCCCGAGCTGGGCACCGTCGGCCTGACCGAAGAAGCCGCCCGCGATCAGGAACCGATCGAGGTTTATTGCACATCGTTCAAGGCGATGCAGTCGGCCTTTGCCGGACGCGACGACCGGGTGCTGATGAAGCTGATCGTCAGCCAGGCGACGCGCAAGGTTCTGGGGTGTCATATCGTGGCGCCGCAGGCGGGTGAAATGATCCAGCTTGCTGCAATCGCGGTGAAGATGGGCGCGACGAAAGAAGATTTTGATCGTACCGTGGCGGTGCATCCGACCATGGCGGAAGAGCTCGTGACGATGAAGTCTCCGGTCCGTACGGCTTGATATTCGCAATATTGCAAACATCTAGCACATGACACGTCCGAAGACGCAACAGGAAGAAGGCGCATATGGCAGGCAATAACGGAGGTCCCTGGGGCAGCGGCGGCGGCCGCAACACAGGCGGCGGAAACGACGGCGACAAACGAGGCGGCGGGCGCCGCCCGGGGCAAGGCGACGCGCCGCAGATCCCCGAGATCGACGAAATCGTCCGCAAGGGCCAGGAACATCTGAAAGTGCTTATCGGCGGCCGCGGCGGGTCTGGCGGCGGGCGTTTCGGCGGCGGCGAAGGGCCCAAGCTGACCAAAGGCATGCTGGGGCTGGTGGCGCTTCTGGCGGCGGGCGGCTGGGTCTTCGCATCGCTCTATACCGTCAAGCCGGAAGAACAATCGGTCGAACTTTTCCTGGGCAAATACAGCCAGACCGGCAATCCCGGCCTGAACTTCGCGCCCTGGCCGTTCGTGACCGCCGAGGTTCTGCCGGTGACGCGCGAACAATCCGAAGACATCGGCGTCGGGCGGGGCGGCAACGACAGCGGTCTGATGCTGACCACCGACGAAAATATCGTCGATATCGATTTCCAGGTGGTCTGGAACATCAACGACCCGGCCAAGTTCCTGTTCAATCTGCGCGACCCTCAGGCCACGGTGCGATCCGTGTCTGAATCGGCCATGCGCGAGATCATCGCCCAGTCCGAGCTGGCGCCGATCCTGAACCGCGACCGGGGGCAAATCGAATCCAGCGCGCAGGAACTGATCCAGGCAACGCTGGAATCCTATGGCAGCGGGATCAACATTGTCCGGGTCAACCTCGACAAGGCGGACCCGCCGGGCGATGTGATCGACGCCTTCCGCGAAGTGCAGGCGGCCGAACAGGAACGCGACCGGCTGGAGCGTCAGGCCGACGCCTATGCCAACCGCGTTCTGGCCGGCGCGCGCGGTGAAGCGGCGCAGATCCTGGAAGAAGCCGAAGGCTACCGCGCCCGCGTGGTGAACGAAGCGCAGGGTGAGGCGAGCCGTTTTCTGGCCGTGCTTGGCGAATATCGCCAGGCGCCCGATGTGACGCGCAAGCGCCTTTATATCGAAACCATCGAACGGGTTCTGGGCGACGTGGACAAGGTCATCATCGACGACAACGTGTCCGGGGGCGGGCAGGGCGTCGTGCCGTATCTGCCGCTGAATGAACTCCGCCGCAATTCCGACAGCCAGGGGAACTGACCATGAAAAAGGCCACATATCTTCTGCCCGTCGCGGTGATCATCGTTGTCGGGCTGCTTTCCTCGGTGTTCATCGTCGATGAACGCGAAAAGGCGCTGGTGCTGCAATTCGGCCAGATCAAGTCGGTGAAGGAAGAACCCGGGCTCGCCTTCAAGATCCCGCTGATCCAGGAGGTGGTAAAATACGACGACCGCATCCTGTCGCTGGACACCCCGCCGATCGAAGTTACGCCGTCCGATGACCGGCGCCTGGTTGTCGATGCCTTCGCGCGGTACCGCATCGCCGATGTGGTGCAGTTCCGTCAGGCGGTCGGTGTGGGCGGCGTGCGTGCCGCCGAAGACCGGCTTGCCGACATCATGACCACGCAGACCCGGCAGGTGCTGGGTTCCGAAGGGGTCACCTCGAACACGATCCTGTCGTCCGACCGGGCCACGCTGATGGTGCGGATCCGCGATCAGGCCCAGGCGCGCGCGCAGGCGCTTGGTCTGGATGTGGTCGATGTGCGGCTGGTGCAGACCAACCTGCCCGAGCAGAACCTGGATGCGACCTTCGCACGGATGCGCGCCGAACGGGAGCGCGAGGCGGCGGACGAGGTCGCACGCGGGGACGAAGCGGCGCAGCGGGTTCGGGCGCAGGCCGACCGGACGGTGGTGGAGCTTGTATCCGCCGCGCGCCGCGAAAGCGAAATCACCCGCGGTGAGGCCGACGCCGAACGCAACCGGGTGTTCGCCGAAGCCTATGGATCGGATGCCGATTTCTTCGCTTTCTACCGGTCGCTGACCGCCTATGAGCGGTCGCTGAAGGGGAAGAACTCCGCCATGGTCATGTCGCCTGACAGCGAGTTCTTCAACTATCTCAAGGGCAGCGGAGTGGCCCAGTGAAAACGCTTCTGACCGCGTTTGGGTTCGTTCTGGTATTCGAGGGGCTGGTGCTTGCACTGGCCCCTGGCCGTTTGGAGGACGCAGTGCGTTTGCTCATGCAGCTTCCCTATGAAACCCGCCGGGTGCTGGGGCTGGCCGGGCTGGCTGCGGGCGTGGTTCTGTTGTGGCTGTCGATGCAGTTCTGATCCGGCGGACCGGGCGGCGAATGACGTTGCGTTCCCGCTTGCGGAGGCCGGATTGGCTCACTCGACAACGGCGGTCGGGCTTGTCTAACTGTGCCCTCTTTTGCCCCAAAAGGACCATTTCAGCCATGCCAAAAAGCTATCTTTCCCCAATGTCTCCGCTCATTTTGTCCGCGCTGTCCACGGTCGCCCTGCTGGCGCCGTGCGGCGATGCGCTGGCGCAGGCCGCTTCCAACGGATGGAGTTTTGAGACCAAGATGGGGCTGCGCGGGCAGGGCGAGGCCGATATCGACGGCGGCGGGTCGGTGGAGTCCTCGGCCGGGGTTCTGCAGTTCGGAGCGCGCTATGGGATCTCACCCCGGTCGTCCGTCGGTGTGTCGGTCGAACTGGGGCAGGGCCGCTATGACTTCACCGATACAGCCCGGTTCGGCAAGGACATGGAGTTTCGCAGCGATGTGCTGTCGCTCAGCTATGGTTTCGGTGTCGGAGACCGCGGTTTCGGGTTCGTGGCCCCGTCCGTCCGCTGGGACGGCGAAACCGGGGCCGATGCGGATGATGCGATGACCTATGGCCTGTCGCTGGGGGTGGCGTGGCGCGTGTCGCCCAGCCTGACCATCGGTCCGGCGCTTGGGCTGCAGACGACGCTGGAAGACGGGACCGAGGCGTTCCCGTTTCTTCTGGTCAACTGGGACATCACCCCGCGCCTGAACCTGTCCACCGGTGAAGGGCTGGGGGCGACCCAGGGGCCGGGACTGGCACTGCGCTATGCGGCGACCGACACGGTGTCGATCGGCATCGCCGCGCGCGTCGAAGATGTGGAATTCCGCCTGCATGACAATCGCAGCGGCGCTGCCGCAGGCGGTACCGCGCGCGACCGCAGCTTTCCCGTGGTGGCGACCTTGGGCTGGTCGCCCAGCGACTGGTTCGATCTGACCGCCTTTGCGGGGGTTGAAACGAACGCCGATTTTACCCTGCGTGACAGCGGCGGGTCGCGGATTGCGCAGCGCGACTATGACAATGCTCCGATTGTTGGACTTGTCGTAGCGGCATCCTTCTGAAAACGATAGCGAACGCAGCGCGTCGGTCCCGTTTCGTGTCACGAAGGCGTGACACCGCTTGAACGCTACTTGGAATTTTGGTCCCTGCTTTCCCAAGTAGAGGCCATATCCCTTTTGCGGGGGACGCATCATGATAGAGGAGAACAGCGTGCGTTTGACTGAAGACTCCCACCGCTCCCGGCTGCGCGCCGCGACCGTGGCCCTTGGCCTTGGTCTTGCAGTGGCCTTGGGGCAGGGCGCACCCGTCGCCGCCCGCGGGGCACCCGAAAGCTTTGCCGATCTGGCCGAACAGGTCAGCGGCGCGGTTGTGAACATCACCACCCGGACCACGGTGACCACCGCTGGCGGGCCAAACACGCCAATGGTGCCGGAAGGATCCCCCTTCGAAGATTTCTTCCGTGACTTCATGGACCGGAACGGAAATGGCGATGGCCAGCAGCAGCGACAGCGGCGCGGCTCGGCACTTGGGTCGGGCTTCGTGATTTCCGAAGACGGGTTCATCGTCACCAACAACCACGTGATTGAATCGGCCGATGAAATTTCGATCGAGTTCTATTCGGGCGAAAATCTGCCCGCGACGGTGGTGGGGACGGATCCCAACACCGACATCGCGCTGCTGAAAGTTGAAAGCGACAAGCCGCTGCCGTTCGTGACCTTCGGCAACAGCGATGCCTCCCGTGTGGGCGACTGGGTCATGGCCATGGGCAACCCGCTGGGCCAGGGCTTTTCGGTCTCCGCCGGCATCGTGTCGGCCCGGGGCCGGGCGCTGCAGGGCAGCTATGACGACTTCATCCAGACCGATGCGGCGA
>JAGQRU010000115.1:0-3364 GCA_020425105.1 Paracoccaceae bacterium | reverse complement strand
ACCGCGATCCTGTCGCCCAATGGCGGGTCGATCGGCATCGGGTTCGCCATGTCGTCATCGGTGGTCAGCAATGTGGTCGATCAGCTGAAGCAGTTCGGCGAAACCCGCCGCGGATGGCTGGGCGTGCGGATCCAGAACGTGACCGACGAATTGGCCGACGCGCTTGGTCTTAAAGGGATCGAAGGAGCGCTGGTGACGGATGTGCCCGAAGGCCCGGCGCTGGACGCGGGGATCAAATCCGGTGACGTGATCCTGTCCTTCGACGGTCAGGACGTGACCGACACCCGCGAGCTTGTCCGCGTCGTCGGCAACAGCGCGGTGGGCAAGACCGTCCGCCTGACCGTGTTCCGCGATGGCAAGACCGAAACCATCATGGTCACGCTGGGCCGCCGCGAAACCGCCGAAGCCGTGCCGGCCTCCGTCGAAGCCACCGAACCGCTGCAGGACACCGTTCTGGGGATGGAAGTCACCTCGATGACCGACGAGCTGCGCGAGCAGCTGGGTCTGGATGCTGCCTCGGGCGGTCTGGTGGTGACCAATGTCGATGAGATGTCCGACGCCTTCGAAAAAGGTCTGCGCAATGGCGACGTGATCGCCGAGGCCGGGCAGGAAAAGGTTGCGTCGATTGCCGATCTGAAAGCGCGCATCGACGACGCGCGCGACGGTGGGCGGAAATCGCTGCTGCTGCTGGTTCGCCGCGACGGCGACCCGCGTTTCGTGGCGCTGTCGGTCGAATAAGGCCCGACATCGAGACGGACAAGAGGGCGCCTTCGGGCGCCCTTTTTGCGCGGCCCGACGGGCTGGTTTTCGTCACCGAAAGGACATATTGGCCGCGTATCGCGGGATCAGCGGAGAAGGAGCGCCCATGTTGCCAGCACCCAAACCCAGCCCGGTCGCCGCCTCGCAGGATGTCGGTTTGCGGTGGCTCGATTCCACGGCGGAAGAAAATCGCGATGCCAATGCCGCAACCGTGCGGGCTCTGGCCGAGCTGATCAAGCAGGGCCAGCGCAAGGATGTTCTGGCCGCGCTTGAGGGATGGGCTCCGTCCAGCACACTGGCCTGTTTCGGGCAATTGCCGACGAAACGGGCGCGGAAGCTTCTGAAATGGCTGCCGGACGATGTCAGCATCCGTGTTCTGTCAGAAATCGACCCGCATTACAGCGCGGTTCTGGCCGAAGACGACACCCGCATCAAATTTGCCAAGGTCCTGCGCAAGTTGGATCGCGACAAGGCGGTGCGGCTGCTGCTGTCGCTGCCGGATGATTATGCTGCGGGGCTGATCGACGGCCACCCCGAAGAAACGGCCCTGCGCGCCGTTCTGGCCGATGACGACAGCGCCGAAGCCGCCATGCGCCAGGGCGCCGTGGTGGCGCGTGAAACCGATACGATCGGCGATGTGGTCGAAGACATCCGCGCCCGGTCGAACCTGATCGAAAAGATCGACAGTCTGTATGTGGTCGATCCCGGCGGCCGCCTGACAGGGTTTCTGAAGCTGCGCGATCTGGTGCTGAACGACCATGGCGCGATGGTCCGCGATGTGATGCGGGCCAGCCCGCTGGCCGTGGCCCGGGACATGGATCAGGAAGAAGTCCTGAAACTGGCCAAGAAGCGCAAGGAAAGCGCCATCGCGGTGGTCGACGGCGACGGGGTGTTGCTGGGGGCCATTGCGTCGAAGGAACTGGCCGAAATCGCCCGGCAGGAAGCGGATGAGGATATGCTGCTGATGGGGGGCGTGTCGCCGGAATCGACCCGCTTCGACACGCCGATGCAGATCGTCTTGCGCCGGTTGCCGTGGCTGATGGCGGGGCTGATCGGCGCCATGATCGCCGCGATGGTGATCGGATCGTTCGAAGAGGCGCTGACCCGCGCCGCCATTCTGGCCAGTTTCATTCCCGTGGTGATGGCGACGGCAGGCAATGCCGGCATGCAGGCATCGACCGTGTCGATCCAGGCGATCAGCTCTGGCGCGGGGCTGGACGGGGATTTTTTGGCGCGGCTGGGGCGCGAGGTCATGGGCGCCTGCCTGAACGGCGTCTTGCTGGGGTTGGGGGTCAGCGCCGTGGTGCTGGCCGTGTCGGTGATCTATCCCATCGACCGGCCACTGTTTCTGGGACTGACCGTTGCCATCGCGCTGTTCTGCGTCGTGCTGCTGGCGGGTACGGTGGGTACGGCGGTGCCGTTCCTGCTGAAGGCGCTGAAGCTCGATCCCGCGGTGGCGACGGGGATCTTCATCCTGACCGCCAATGACGTGTTCGGCGTGCTGATCTTTTTCTGCGTTGCAGCGCTTTTGTACCTCTAGGTCAAAGCCGCGCAAAAATAATTGGCGCAATTGAAACAGGGGGCTAGCCGCGCAGGTCGCAAGGGTGCCATAGTCGCAAGACAGCATCCGGAAAGTCTCATGGCGCAGCCCCAACGAATTGCCGAAGTGGCGCATATCCCCGAAGAATTTTCCTCCTCAGAGCTCGGCGCGCTGGCCCATCTCTATCGGGGCGAGGTGTATCGCAGCACCCTGTGGCGGACGCGGCTGGACCAGACCACCAACTGGTCGGTGGTCACGACCGGTCTTGCGCTGTCATTGTCGTTTTCCGGGCCCGACGCGACGGCGCTGCCGCTGATCCTGGTGGGGCTTCTGGTCGCGGTGTTCCTGAATTTCGAAGCGCGGCGGTACCGGTATTTCAATGTCTGGCGTGCCCGCGCCCGGTTGATGGAGACCGATTTCTACGGTCCGCTTCTGCGTGGTGAAGGCGTGTCCATGGACGGAAAATGGAACACGCTTCTGGCGTCGGACTATGCCCGCCCGAAATTCCACATCAGCTTTCTGCGCGCGATGGGGCGGCGGCTGCGCAAGAACTATGCCTATATCCTGACGGTGCAGGCGCTGGCCTATTTCGGCAAGCTCGCGATTCACCCGACCGCGGCGGAATCCTGGGCGACATTCGTCGATCGCGCGGCGGTCGGGCCGCTTCCGGGCGGCTTTGTCATTCTGGCCGGCGTGATCTTTCATTCGGGATGGATCTTCATCGCTCTCTACACGCTGCGGATCGAAAAACAGGCCCGTGCCGGCCAGCATCTGATCGCCATCGCCTGAACCCGTGCCGCGAAAGGCAATCGCACGCGCCCGTGTTGCGCGCGGCACTGGAAATACCTGCTGGTCTGGCCTATGTCCGGCATGGCTTTGAGCTTCGGGCTCGGGGCCGTGAACGATGGTTGGACAAAAGGGGCAGGGTATGCCGAAAATCACCTATATCGAGCATAACGGGACCGAACATGTGGTGGACGTTCCGGTGGGCCTGACCGTCATGGAAGGGGCGCGCGACAACAATGTACCCGGGATCGAAGCCGATTGCGGCGGCGCCTGCGCCTG
>JAGQRU010000114.1 GCA_020425105.1 Paracoccaceae bacterium | reverse complement strand
GGCCCGATGCTGGGGCAGGCGCATCATTTCCTGTTCAACAATCGCGGCAAGGTTCCCTATGGCGAAGCGCGCTATGGGGCCGAAGCGCAGCGGCTTTACGGTGTCCTCGACCGGCGCCTTGAAGGGCGCGATTATGTCGCCGACACCTATTCCATCGCCGATATGGCGATCTGGCCCTGGGCATCGCGTTATGCGCGGCAGGATGTGGATCTGGCGGATTTTCCCAACGTGCAGGCGTGGTATCACCGGCTTCTGGCGCGTCCGGCGGTGCGCCGCGGCTATGGCGTGCCCAGCGACGACGGAGCCCTGCCACCGGCGTAAGATCGTGCCGGTGATGCATCGCCACCACCCTGCGCGGCTCTGCGGCAGCGCCGCACTCGACAAACCTTCGGGTCAGTGAAAGACAGGGGCTTATGAAACTGCGCATCTTCCGCAAATCCGGTGCCGTTGAAAGCACCCCGTTCTTTTCGGACCAGGACCGCAAGAATCTTTGGTGGTTCTGGCAGAACTATCTGAAGAAAAGAATGGTTTGGCTGTTCCTTGTGCTGGGCCTGATCCTTCTTCAGGGCATTGTGTATCAGCAGTTTCTGCGCCTGACCGAAAACGGGTTGCGGGTGATTTTCGATCAGGGCGCCGTCGGCGATCTGGTTCAGGTGTGCGCCGTGGTGTTCGGGCTGTTCTTTGTCCGGGGCATCACATCCTATGTCATACCGCGCACGTCCACATGGCTGGCGAGCGGGGCGGTGATGGAACTGCGCCGCGATCTGATCAAACATCTTCTGGTGCTGGATCTCGCCTATTTCGAACGCTCCAGCCCCAGCGAGATCATTCTGCGGGTGGTGACGCAGGCGCAGGACCTGTCCACATTCGTGGGGCAGACCACCATCAACGCGGTGCGCGATGCGGTCACGGTGATCATCGTTTCGGGCTATCTGATCTACAAGTCGCCGCAGCTGTTTCTGACGGCAATCGTCATTGCGCCGATCATCCTTCTGGTGCTGCGCTATGTGTCCAACAGCATCAAGGCCGTTCAGCGCAGCGCGCAAAATGCCCTGGGCGAATACATGAACACGCTGGAAGAGACCGTGAACGGCATGCGCACGGTCAAGATTTCCAACCAGGAGCGGTTCGAAGAAGCGCGCCTGTCGAAGACCAACACCGAAATCCGCGATCTTCAGGTCCGCCTGCAATCGGCGCAGGCGATCGTTTTGCCCGCAATCGATTTCGCGTCGGCCTTTGCCTATGCGCTGGTGATCGGTCTGGGCGGGTATATGGCGATCAGCCCCAATTACGATCTCGACGGGGCGGCGATCATCACCTTTATGCTGGGCATGGTCATGGTGTTCGACCCGATGCGCAGCCTTTCGAAGTTCTTCACCACCCTGCAGACGCGTCTGATCCAGCTTGAAAGCGTGCATGAGGTGCTGCGCAACAAGCCGACGATTGTGGATGCGCCGGGCGCGAGCGGCGACTTGGATGCGGCTGCGGACATCACGCTGCAGAACGTGACCTTCAGCTATTCTCCGGACACGCCGCTGTTCAAAGAGTTGGATCTGACGTTTGAAGGCGGCCAGCGCACGGCCATTGTCGGGGCCACCGGGTCGGGCAAGACCACGGTTCTGAGCCTCTTGGGCCGGCTTTACGAAGTCGAAGGCGGCAAGGTCTGCATCGGCGAGACCAATATCCGCGATATCCGGATTTCGACCTTGCGGCAGGCGTTTTCAGTGGTCGCCCAGGATATCGTGATCTTCAACGCGCCGATCTGGGACAACATCAAATATGTCCGTCCCGAGGCGACCGACGAAGAAATCTGGGCCGCGGCCGAAGCGGCCGAAATCGCGGATCTGATCCGCAGCCGGGGCAACACGCCTTTGGGCCCCAAGGGCGCTCAGCTGTCCGGCGGACAGAAGCAGCGGATTGCCATCGCGCGGGCGTTCCTGCGGTCGGCGCCGATCCTGCTGCTGGATGAAGCCACATCGGCCCTGGACCAGCGGACGGAAGAGAAGGTCAAGCGCGCGCTGCACCGTCTGTCCGCGGGCAAGACCACGATCATCGTGGCGCACCGTTTGTCGGCCATCGTGGATGTGGACAAGATCTACGTGCTCGACCACGGGCGGGTCGTCGAAACCGGTACCCATGACGAATTGCTGGAACTGGGCGGGCTTTACGCCGGCATGTACACCACCCAGAAGGGCGAGTACCGCTAGCCGATGGCGGGGATCGAGGCAGAAACCCGGCCGCAGGGTCACGAAGACGCGGTCGTCTTTGCCTGCGACATGGGGCACCTGCCGCTGGCGGCCTTTGCCGCGGACCGGATCCGCCGGGTCGAGCCGGCACGGGCCTTCGATATCACGGTCTGCATGCCCGACATCGCGGATCTGCCGGACTGGTTGCGCGACGGCCCGACCCGGTTCTGCCAGATCAGCACCTCTGCCTTGCCGAAAGTGGAAACGTTTCGCAGCTGGATCAGCGCGGCCACCTATTTCCGCTGGGTCCTGCCCGGCGCGTTCGAAGGCGCCTATCGCAGCCTGCTTTATCTGGATACCGATACGTATCAGGCGCGTGACGGGATCGGCGCTCTGTTCGCCGGACTGGACCGGCCGGTGCCCTTGGCGGCGGTGGAGGATTTTCAGTATCTCGCCCCGTTGCACGGCAAGACCGTCGGGCATCTGGAGGCCCTGCGCCGCGATCTGGGCGGTCCCGAAGGGCAGTATTACAATGCCGGCGTTCTGCTGATCCAGCCGGGTCCCTTTGCCGCCCAGGACGGGTTTTCGCGCTTGCTGGACGGTGTCGCGCGCAACGCGCCATTCGATCCAGTCTATGGCGAACAGGATCAGGGCGCGCTGAACCTGGCCTTCGCGGGAGATCTGATGCCGCTGAGCCCCCGCTTCAACTGGTGCGCGCGGCCCTTCCGCAACCCGATACTGACGCCGCGCTACGATCCGGTCATTCTGCATTTCGCCGGGCGCAACAAGCCGTGGCAATTGCAGGACGATCCGTTCGTGGCGCAGTTCACCGCCGAATATCGCGACTGGCTGGCCCGCCACTTCCCGGGATTTCAGCCCAAGCCGGTGCGCGGATCGGCGGCCGAGCGGCTGGCGGCGCCGAAATACCGTATCGGCGCGCTCAACACGCTGCGTGTGGCCCTGTATCGCCGCCGGTTCCTGAAGGAACAACAGCGGATCTGGTCGCGGGACATGGACGAAAAGATCCGCCGCATGGACGCGGCCATGGCCCGCGCGGTTGTGGGGCGCGCGGTCTAGCTGCCGGACCAGGTCAGCAGCATTTGGGTCTGGGTGACCACGGCGGCCAGTTTGCCGTCCCCGCGGAAGATCTCGGTCTGCCAGACGATAAAGGTGCGCCCGACATTCAGCGGCACCGCGCGTCCGCGCGCCACATCGCCCAGATGGATCGGGCGGAAAAAGTTGGTCTTGCTTTCAATCGTCGTCGTGGTCTGGCCGTCGGCCACATATTGAAGCGTCGCAAAGCCGCCCAGCGTGTCCGCAAGCGACATCAGGGCGCCGCCATGCAGCGTGCCGTTGATATTGACCAGCGTTTCGGTCACCGGCAATTCGCCGATCACTTCTTCCGGGCTTTGTGAGATCAGGCGCATCCCGAGCGATTCAGCGAATGCGCTGAGCGGTGGCGGAGTATCGGACATGATAAAAGGCTCTACAGTTTGGACAGGTGTCAGAAATCGAGATTGGCAACGCTCAGCGCGTTGGTCTGAATGAACTCGCGCCGCGGTTCGACCACGTCGCCCATCAGTTTGGTAAAGATGTCGTCGGCTTCGGCCACATCTTCGACGCGGACCTGCAACAGCGTGCGCGCTTCGGGGTCCAGGGTGGTTTCCCACAACTGATCGGGGTTCATTTCCCCCAAGCCCTTATACCGCTGCAGCGACAGGCCCTTTTCCCCTTCGCTCAGGATGGCATTCAGCAGATCGAGCGGCCCGTTGACCGGCGTCGCCTTGTCCTTGCGCATCAGTTGGGCGGGGCCACCGAAGACCTCCTGCAGGCCGCTGGTCATCTCCCCCAGACGGCGGGCTTCGGCCGACCGCATGACCTGACCATCCAGGGTTCGAACCTCATCCACCCCGCGTACGGCACGCATCAGCCGCAGGCCGCGATCCTGGGTCGGACGACCCGCCCAGCCGCGTTCATATTCCAGCGACACCAGATCCAGCCGCGCCGCGACCCGGTCCGCCGTGCCCTGCAGGTCCGCATCCACCTGCCCCGGCACAAACGCGCCGGCGATGGCCGCTTGTTCCAGAATGTGGTGCGGGTAATGGGTCGGAAAGGCCTGCAACACGCGGCGGGTCATCCGAGCCTCTTCGACCACGCGGCGCAGATCCTGGCCGACGATCTCTTCGCCATGGGCCAGCCGAAGCGCGGCACCTTCGACCCCCATGTCGATCAGGTAATCGTCCAGCGCCGGCTGGTCCTTCAGATAGACCTCGGACTTGCCGCGGGCGACCTTGAACAGCGGCGGCTGCGCGATGTAAAGATATCCGCCCTCGATGACCTGCGGCATCTGCCGGAAGAAGAAGGTCAGCAGAAGCGTGCGGATATGGGCGCCGTCCACATCCGCGTCGGTCATAATGATGATCTTGTGATAGCGCAGCTTGGTGATGTCGAATTCGTCCCGCCCGATCCCGGTGCCCAGGGCGGTGATGAGCGTCCCGATCTCCTGACTGCCCAGCATGCGGTCGAACCGTGCCCGTTCGACGTTCAGGATCTTGCCGCGCAGGGGCAGCACCGCCTGATTGGCCCGCGCCCGGCCCTGCTTGGCCGATCCGCCAGCGCTGTCGCCCTCGACCAGAAACAGTTCGCGCGATTCCGGGTCCCGCGCCTGACAATCCGCGAGCTTGCCGGGCAGGGATGCCACGTCCAGCGTCGATTTCTTCCGCGTCAGTTCCCGCGCGCGGCGTGCGGCTTCGCGCGCCAGAGCGGCTTCGATGATCTTGGTGGCCACCATCTTGGCTTCGCTGGGATGTTCGTCGAACCATTCCCCCAGCTTTTCGTTCAGCAGCCCTTCGACCGCCGGACGAACCTCTGAGCTGACCAGCTTGTCCTTGGTCTGGCTAGAAAATTTCGGGTCCGGCACTTTGACCGACAAGACGCAGGTCAGACCTTCGCGGGCATCGTCGCCGGTGAAGGTGACTTTCTCGCGCCGGGCGATCCCGCTGGAATTGGCATAGAGGTTCAGCGTCCGGGTCAGGGCGCCGCGGAAGCCCGCCAGATGGGTGCCGCCGTCGCG
>JAGQRU010000113.1 GCA_020425105.1 Paracoccaceae bacterium | reverse complement strand
CGCCTCGCGTTCAATATCGGTCATCGCCATGTTCCCTGCTGTGCGAGCAATGCCCGCGGCCGTTGCACTCTGGATTGGTGCTCCTGTGGTTATCGGACCCCCGACACAAGGGTCAATTCAAAGCTGACCCGCGGCGGCAACCGCGACGCGCGACGTTGGGGCGCACCCCGGCGAGCGCGAACCACCCCCCGGACGGGCGCCACAGCGCGCCAAGGCGGCTCTTGCATTCCGCGTGGCCATTTGTTCAGGTGTGCCTCGGTCGCGTCCTTTCAAAGGGTCCGCGGGACGCAGGCAGGACTAAGAGACATATGGAAAAGATACCAATGACCCGCGGCGGTTTCGCCGCGCTCGACGAAGAGTTGAAAACGCTGAAATCGGTGGAACGTCCGGCGGTTATCCGGGCGATCGCCGAGGCGCGCGAGCACGGCGATCTGTCCGAGAACGCCGAATACCACGCCGCCCGCGAAAAGCAGAGCTTCATCGAAGGGCGCATCAAGGAAGTCGAATCCCTGCTGGGCCGGGCTGAGGTCATCGATCCGTCGAAACTGACGGGCAGCATCAAATTTGGCGCCACGGTCACGCTGGTGGACGAAGACACAGACGAAGAAAAGACCTATCAGATCGTCGGCGAGCCCGAAGCCGACATCGAAAAAGGCAAGCTGAACATCAAGTCGCCCCTGGCCCGCGCCCTGATCGGCAAGGACGAAGGCGACACGGTAGAGGTCCGCACCCCTGGGGGCGAGCGGTCCTATGAGATCCTGAAGATCGTTTTCGCCTGATCATGGGCCCGGGGGACAAGGCGATGCCCGGCACGTCTCCCCGCCCCGGCTCCGGCTGGGGGATTGTCGCGTTCGGCGGTATCGCCGCGTTGGCCTGGGGGGCCTTCTATATTCTGGTGATGCCGCATCCGGCGCGCAGCGGCGCAGTCCTGCCCTGGCTGCGGATGGCGCTGGAGCTGTTGTTGCCTCTGCTGCTGATCTGTCTGGCCACGGCATTGGGGCACACCGTGCGCCGGTTGCAGGGCGAAGCCGCCGAATTGCGCGCTGAACTCAGCCGCCTGCGCAGCGGCGCAGGTCCGAAACCGGCGTCCAGGGCTAAGGACACAGCGCTCCGCGGCGCCGCTGCGGCGCCGGTACCAGCTGCGGCAGCGCCCGAACCCGCCTCTCTCGCTCCGGCGACGGACGCCGGACAGGCGCGGCTGCCGCTGGGCACTGCGCCCGCGCCGGCGCTGTCGCTGCCCGATCTGATCCGGGCACTGCATTTCCCCGAAACCCCCGACGACCGGCAGGGGTTTCGGGCGCTCAGCCTGGCCTTGCGTGACCACCGTGCCCGGCTGGTGGTGCAGGCAGCGCAGGATATGCTGACGCTGATGTCCCAGGACGGCATCTATGTGGACGATCTGGATCAGACGCTGCTGCCGCCCGCTGCCTGGCGTCAGTTTGCAGGCGAAGAGCGCCGCACCGGCGCCGCCGATCTGGCCCTGTTCCAGGGCAGCGCCGAGGCCGCCCGCTGCGCCGAAAGGCTGCAAGGCAATACGGTCTATCGCGACACCGCGCATCATTTCCTGCGCCGGTTCGATCGGCTGCTGGCCGATCTGGTGCCGGAAATCAGCGATGACGCGGTGACCGCACTGACCGCGACACGCAGCGCACGCGCCTTCCTGCTTCTCGGCGCCGCGGCGGGGACGTTCGATCTGTCCTGAAACCGGACCCCGTCCGCTCAGATCCCGAAACTGCCAAAGGGCAGGAACCGCACCGGATCACCGGGAGCGATCTCTGCGGCGGGGTCATCGAGTTCGACCAGACCGGTGGCCCAGCTGAGCCCCGACACCCGTCCCGATCCTTCCGACGCAAAGACCTCGGCCCGCCCGTCCGGGGTCAGTCGGGCCCGCAGATATTCCCGGCGCCCCGGTTTCTTCCGCTTGGCAAAGGCCGCCGGGACAGTGAAGCCCGCCGGTTCCGGCCAGCCGCTGCCGGCCAGGACCGACAATGCGGGGCGGGCGAAGATCAGGGCGCAGACGAACGCCGCCACCGGGTTGCCCGGCAGACCGAAAAACGGCATCCCCTGCCACAGCCCCAGCGCCAAAGGTCTGCCCGGCTTCATCGCGACGCGCCAGGTCTGCAGCCCTCCCGCCTCTGCCAACAAGGCGGACACATGGTCTTCGTTCCCGGCCGAAGCGCCGCCGGAACTGAACATCACATCCACCTCCGCGGCAGCCCGGTCCAGCCGCGCGCGAAGCGCGCCCCGGTCATCGCGCACATGCCCCAGATCGACCGGGACGTGGCCCCAGCCTGCCGCCAGCGCCAGCAGCATCGGACGGTTGGCGTCATAGGTCTTTCCCGCCGCCGCATCCGTTCCCGGCGCCACGATTTCATCGCCGGTGGACAGCACGCCTACTCGCAGAGGCCGGCGCACCCGCAACCGCGTGACCCCGGTCGCCGCCAGCAGCGCCAGATCCGCAGCGGTCAGGACCCGGCCCGCGGGCAGGATCACCTGCCCCGCATCCACATCCTCACCCGCCCGGCGGGTATTGGCGCCGGGGCGCACCGGACCCTGAAACGCGACCTGACCGTCAGACAGGGTCGTGTCTTCTTCCAGAACCACCGTATCCACCCCATCGGGCAACAGCGCGCCGGTCAGGATCCGGATCGCCTGTCCCGGCGGCACCTGCCCGCCATAGGGCGCCCCCGCCGCCGCCCGCGCGGCCATCAGCGGCAATGCATGCGGGCCCGGCCCGGCAGCCGTTGCCGCGGCGAACCCGTATCCATCCACCGCCGTATTCGCGCCGGGCGGATTGGCCCGGCAGGCGCGCGCATCTTCGGCCAGAACCGCGCCCACGCGCGGCGCGGACCAGCCCGGCGCCACCGGCGCAACCGTCTGCAGCCCGGCCCGCAGTCTGGCCAGGGCCTCGTCGACCGGGGTCCAGGCGATGCCGGGCGGCAGGGCGAAGCAGTCGTTGGCCAGGGGCGCCGGGGCCAGATCGGCGGGGGGTGTATCTTCCGCTCCCGCCGCCTGCAGCAGAACCGCTTCGGCACCCGCGCCCAGAATCCATCCCTCTTCGCGGATCTCGGGCCGGTCCGGCACCGCCGCGAAGAGCGCTTGCAACTGCCCCATCCGCTGCGCCCGGGCAAGGGCTTCCGCCAACAGCCGCACCTGCAGATCGTCCTTCACCGCGCCGGGCTGCGTCTTCTGCGCCCGTTTCACCGCCGGATCGATGAGACCGGGATTGATCTCGGCCAGCAAGATAGGGCTGTCCGTGGCGGGTTCGAACGGCCACACGGCCAGGTTCCATGCGAAGGCGCGCCGGAGCGCGGCCAGATGCGGCAACCCCAGCAAGCTTTGCGAGCCCACCGACCCGGTGGTGTAGAGCTTCCAGCAGCTTTGCGCCCGCGGCACCTGACGTTCGCAGAGCCGCCGTTCGGGCAACCCGTGCCCCTGCCGTGCCCGCCCCTTGGCGGGAAGATCAGCGCCGGTGGCGTCCTCGGGGCCGCCCCAGAAGGGCCCTGTGCCGGGGAACAGGCGGTTCAACCCCGCGGCCACCGAAAAGCGGTTGTTGCCATTGTCCGGGCGGTCGTCGATCCGGGCGCCAAGCGCGTCCCAGAGGTGCAGGGCGTCAGGTTCCCCGGCCACCCGCGCGGCGAAGCCCGTGGGATAGCCCAAGGGAAAATCCACCCCCAGAAACACCCGTTCGCCCGCGTGGCGCCAGACCTCTAACCGGTCGCGCAGATCGGCCATGGCCGCGGCCCGGGTGCGGAAATACCGGCTTTCGGCGGCGCCGTCGCGCGCGGCTTCCCCCATCCAGACCGCATCGGGCGACGGCGTCACCGGCGACGGCGTGGACCGCGCCGACCAATCGACCACCACGAAGCGGTCGAACGGCCTCACAGCCCAAGCTCCGTCAGGATGAACCCGGCGATGGCCCCGGTATCGTCAAGATGGAACCGGGGCACCGACAGATCCGGCAGCACCCTGTCCGACGCCACCGCGCGGATCGTGGCATCCTCGGGCGCCATCAGGGCATGCCCGGCCTCGGCCCGCCAGGCTTCGATCTTCGGGTGGCGGTCGCGCTTGAACCCTTCGACCAGCACCAGATCCACCGGCGACAGCTTTTCCAGCAGCACCTCCAGCGGAGGTTCGTCGCGGCCGCGCAGTTCATGCATCAAGGCCCAGCGATGACCCGAGGCCACCAGCACCTCGGTCGCGCCGGCGGTCCGGTGCCGGTGACTGTCCTTGCCCGGCTGATCGGGGTCGAACCCGTGATGCGCGTGCTTCAGCGTCGACACGGTCAGGCCGCGCCCGGTCAGATGCGTCACCAGCCGCTCCACAAGCCCGGTCTTGCCCGCATTCTTCCAGCCGGTGATGCCATAGATCCTCATCCCGCATCCTCTGCCGCGGCCAGATCCCGGGCGCGGGTGAGGTCTTCGGGGGTGTTGATGTTGAAAAACGCGCCATCGTTGAAGGCTGCCGAGGCCGCGCCATGCGCGTCGGTCCACAGCACCACCTTGCGCAGCCCGCCTTCCAGGGCCGCCCGCAGATCGGCCCGCAGCGCCACCGGCCACAGACCGAAGGTCGGATGCCGCGTCAGGCGCCCGTCTTCCTGCGTCGCGGCCAAGGCAATCGGGGTCCCGGCCAGATAGGCGGCCCGCGCCAGGCGCACCACCATATCGGCCGGGAAGAACGGCGTATCGGCGGCAGCGGTCACGATATGGGTCTGCCCCGTTTCTGCCGCCCAGTCGAGCCCCGCCAAGACCCCGGCCAGCGGGCCGACATAGCCCGGCAACGGATCGGCGCGCACCGGCAGGCCGTATTCGGCGAAGCGCGCCGCATCGCCATTGGCGTTCAGCATCATCGGACCCACCTGCGGACCCAGCCGGTCGATGACCCGGTCCAGAAGGCTGCGCCCGCCCAGCACCAGCGCGCCCTTGTCGCCGCCGCCCATGCGCCGGGCCAGCCCGCCGGCCAGAATGACGCCACCGGGCCGGTTCATGCGGAGGCTCCCTTGCGGCGCATCCGGGCATCTTCGGGCGGGACCGACGCGGGGTCGGCATCGCGCACCAGCCGCTCGGCCCCGCTCAGACACAGGAAGCGCTGCCCGCGCATCCGCCCGATCAGGGTCAGCCCCACCTGCTGCGCGATTTCCACCCCCCAGGCGGTGAACCCTGACCGCGACGCCAGCACCGGGATCCCCATCAGCGCGGTCTTGATCACCATTTCCGATGTCAGGCGTCCGGTGGTGTAGAGGATCTTGTCGCCGCCGCCGACGGCTTCGGACGCCATCCAGCCGGCGATCTTGTCCACCGCGTTATGGCGTCCGACGTCCTCCATATAGACCAAAGGCCGTGGCCCTTCGCACAGCACCGTGCCATGGATCGCCCCCGCATCGAGGTACAGACTGGGCGTGGTGTTGATCCGATGCGCCAGCGCATAGAGATCCGAGGTCCGCACCTGCGCGGGCGGCAGCGTCAGACCCTCCAGCCCTTCCATCATGTCCCCGAACACCGTGCCTACGGCGCAGCCAGAGGTGCGCGTCTTGCGCGTCAGCTTGGCTTCGTGGTCGGTTTCGGTCGCGGTGCGCACCACGACCACCTGAAGATCATCGTCATAGTCCACCCCGGTGATCACGTCCCGGTCGCTCAGCATGCGCTGATTGCGCAGGAACCCCACGGCCAGATATTCGGGATAATCGCCGATGGTCATCGCGGTGACGATTTCCCGGCTGTTGAGGAAAATGGTCAGCGGCCGTTCTTCCACCACCGAAACGCGCTGTTCGGCGCCGGTATGGTCGACGCCCGTCACGGCGCGCGTCAATCCGGGCCGGGCGGGATCTGGCGCGATAAGGAATGCGCCGGTTTCGGGTCGCACAGGCAATTGCGCCTCCTGACTGGGTGGTCTAGCTGAGGTATAGCAGAAACCCGGGAACCCGCCTTGGCAAGCTCTACCTCGCAAATACCTGCCGCGCCAACGACCGGCGCAGCCGCCTTCCGGCAGGGGCTGATGGCCGGTGCGCCGTTCCTGCTGGTGATCCTGCCCTTCGCCACGCTCTTTGGCGTCGTCGGCACCGAGGCGGGGCTTAACCTCGCGCAGGTGATGGCGTTTTCGGTCCTCGTCATCGCCGGAGCGTCGCAATTCACCGCAGTGCAGCTTGCGGCGGACAACGCGCCGACGCTGATTGCGCTCGCCTCCGCGCTGGCGGTCAATATGCGCATGGCGATGTATTCGGCGTCTCTGGCCCCCTATCTGGGCGCGGCGCCGCTCTGGCAGCGGATGCTGATTGCCTATGGGCTGGTCGATCAGTCCTATGCCCTGTCGATGACGCGGTTCGAAACGGACCCGTCCCTGACGCTGCCGGCGCGGGTCGGCTATATCATGGGGTCTTTCTGTATTCTGGCGCCCTTCTGGTACGGCGCGACCCTTGTGGGCGCGCTTGCTGGCACCGCTATCCCGCCGGGGATCGGGCTCGACTTCGCCCTGCCGATCACCTTTCTGGCGCTGATTGCACCGGCATTGCGGTCGCTCGCCCATGTGGTAGCGGCATCGACATCGGTGCTGTTGGCATTGCTGCTGGTCGGCATTCCCTATTCGCTGGGACTTCTGATCGCTGCCTTGGGCGCGATGGCCGCCGGAGCCGCCTGCGAAGTCTGGATGGAGCGGCGCCGATGACCCAATCACCGCTGGAAATCTGGGGATTGATCCTGGGGTTGGGGGTCGGGACCTTCCTGATCCGGTTTTCCTTTCTGGGCCTGATCGGGGATCGGCAGCTGCCCGCCTGGGTGCTGCGGTTCCTGCGCTATACGCCGGTGGCGGTCCTGCCCGGGCTGGTGGCGCCGCTGGTGCTGTGGCCAGCCGCGACCGATGGCGCCGCCGACCTGCCGCGGCTGGCGGCTGCGGCGGTGACGCTGGGGCTGGGCCTGTGGCTGCGCAATGTGATCGTGTCGGTCCTGTGCGGCATGGCCACGCTGTTTGCCCTGCTCGCGCTGCTGGGCTGACACGGGTCGCAGGCGGGCCCGGCGGCCCTGCCCGGATCGCCCGCGCTAGTCGTTGAATTCCAGATCCAGATCGGACCAGTCATCAGGGCTGTCATCGGTATACATCACGGTCGTGACCCCGGGAAATTCCGCGAACGCATTCGCCGCCTGAAGCGGGAAGATGGCTCTGGGGAAGTCCTCGAACCCCGGCAACTGCCGCAGAATGTTGGAAATCGACAGCGTGCATCGGCCAGGACCGACCTGCCCGTTCTGCTGGACCAGCGCCAATGCCTTGGCCGCGACCTCGGGCGGGACTTCCAGTGTCTGCGCCTGAATGCGATAGGTCACGCGCGCATGATAGTTGAAAAACCACTCTTCCATGCCCGGGGTGAAGCCGTAATGCACATCGCCCTGTTCAGGCGCCAGCGGGTGGCGCCAGGTGCCGAACGGGTTGAACACCACGCGCTCGGGCCCGTTGATGATCAATGCGGAATGGGCGCCGGAATTGTCACGGTTGCTGATCGACGTCACCAGTGTCAGCGACGGCGGCGCTGAAGAAACATACCGCGCCCGCGCCACATCGGCATCGCTGGCCTGCGGCGTGGGCTTGGCACAGCCGCCCAACGCAAAGAGCGCGGCCAGAACAAACAAAAGCCCGGCAAGCCGGGCCAGAAGGCGGAATTCCCCGCCGAACCGGACGGGGACTGCCATCGCGATCAGCCGTTGGCCAGCGCCAGGAAGATCAGGAACAGGATGCAGCCGATGGCCCCGTAGGTCACCGTCTTGACGAACCCGTCGAAGGTCTTTTCCTGAACTTCGATGTTCATCTCGCCGTGTTTGTGATCCGACATTACAGGTCTCCCTTACCGTTCCCTGCAGGATGTAGCCCAGCCGCGCGGGCCTGTCACGCCCTCTTCGCACCTGCCCGAAAGCGTCAAATTGACTGCCAGAGCCACGCCCCGTCGTCGCGCCGCCAGCGGCGCAATTCACCGCGCTGATAAAGGTGGTTCAGATGCGCCACCGCTTCGACCAGCGCCAGCCCATAGGCGCTGCCGGTGATCTCGCGCTTGAAGAGCGGCAGGAAGCAGTCCCCCGCCGTGGCCGGGTCGCGCAGATGCGCGCGCAGCCGGGTCAGCGCGCCGTGGTGATTGTCAAGCAACTGCCGCATGCGCAGCGGCAACCCGGTGAAGGGCAGCTTGTGGCCAGGCAACACGAAATGCCGGTCTTCCGCCAGATCCGCGAACCGGGTGCAGCTTTCCATCCAGTCCCGCAGCGGGTCGGCTTCGGGTTCCGTGGCATAGACCCCGATATTGGGCGAGATCGACGGCAGGATCTGATCGGCCCCCAGCACCAGATCGTCGTCCATGCTCCAGAACGTGGCCTGTTCCGGCGCATGCCCGTTGCCGGTGCGCACGGTCCAGCGGCGATGGCCGAACCGGATCGTGTCGTCATCGCGGATCCGGGTGAACCCGACCGGCATCGGGGCCACCACATCGGCGAAGTTGAACGGCCGCTCGGCCAGCCGTTCGGCCAGCACGTCGGGATCCATCCCCGCGCGGCGCCAGAAGGCTTCGGTTTCCGGGGTGACACTGGCCTGTTCGTCAAGGGTCAGCATGCGCGCGAAAAGCCACGCGGTGCGGGTGGTGATCAGTTCGGCCCCATGCGCGCGCTGAAACCATCCGGCAAGGCCCACATGATCGGGGTGGTGATGGGTGACGATCACGCGCACCACCGGTTTTCCCGCCAAAGGGCCTGCCAGCAATGCGTCCCACGCGGCGCGGCAGGCTTTCGAATTCAGCCCTGTGTCGATCACCGTCCACCCGTCATCGTCGTCGAAGATGAAGATGTTCACGTGATCCAGCGCCATAGGCAGCGGCAGCCGCGCCCATAGCACGCCCTCCGCGACCCGGACGGCTTCGCCATGTCCGGGCGCATCGGGGAATGGCGCAAGGATCTTGCCCGGCGAAAGCGCGACGGTCATGGCGGGCTCAGGCTCCCAGTTCGTCCAGGCTCAGGGCATAGAGATCGGCGGCACCGGCGCGGGCTTCCTGCAGCAGCGAGGCATGCTCCGGCAGCAAGCGCCGGATATAGACGGCGGCCAGAGCCTTCCGCCCGCCCGCCGGATCCGCCAGCGCCGCGCGCAAATGGTAATGCCCGCCCAGCACCCGCGCGAAGGCGCGCAGATAGGGCACCGCCCCGGCGAAGCGTTCGTTCAGGTCCGGCTCCGCCACGAGCCATTCGGTGGTCTCGCGCAGGCTTTCGCTGGCCTCCCACACCGCCCCGGCAAGCTCCGGCAGATGCGCGCGGGCATGTTCGGCTTCGTCCTGGATCTCTTCCAGAAGCCGATAGGCGGCATCGCCCCCATCCATCAGCTTGCGGGCCACCAGATCCATCGCCTGAATGCCGTTGGTGCCTTCGTAAATGGCCGTCACCCGCACATCGCGGCAGAATTGCGCGGCGCCGGTTTCCTCGATCACGCCCATCCCGCCATGGACCTGCACGCCGTCGCGTCCGACCGAGATGCCGGTATCGGTACCGAAGGCCTTGGCGATCGGGGTCAGGAACGCCGCGCGCGCCGTCCAGTCGGCGCTGCCGGTGGCATTCTGCATGTCGATGGCCACGGCACAGGCCAGTTCGATCGCGCGGGCGGCGAAGACATCGGCCTTCATGCAGGCCAGCATGCGGCGCACATCCGCATGATCCACGATAGTGTCATGCCCGGTGGGCGTGCGCCCCTGCTTGCGCTCCAGCGCATAGGCCAAGGCGTGTTGATAGGCCCCCTCGGCACAGCCGACACCCTGCGCCCCCACCGAAACCCGCGCGTTGTTCATCATGGTGAACATGGCCGCGATCCCGCCATGCGACGCCCCCACCAGCCATCCGGTGGCGCGGTCATACTGCATCACCGCGGTGGGCGAGCCATGCAGGCCCAGCTTGTGTTCCAGGCTGACCACGCCCAGCGTGTTCGCGACCCCGGGCTTGCCCGCATCGTCGGGGATGAATTTCGGCACCAGAAACAGGCTCAGACCCTTGGTGCCGGGTGCGCCGTCGGGCAGCCGCGCCAGCACGAGGTGGCAAACGTTTTCGGCGACATCATGATCGCCCCACGAGATGAAGATCTTCTGCCCCGATATGGCAAAGGTCCCATCGCCGTTGTCTTCCGCCTTCGACGCCAATGCCCCCACATCCGATCCGGCCTGCGGTTCGGTCAGGTTCATGGTGCCCGTCCATTCGCCGGAAATCAGCTTCGGCAGATAGAGGTCCTTCAGCGCGTCGCTGGCATGGGTTTCCAGCGCCTCGATCTGACCCTGGGTCAGGAGCGGGCACAGTTGCAATGCCAAGCAAGCCCCCGACATCATATCGTTGATTGCAACGCTCAGCGCGAAGGGCAGTCCCATGCCCCCATGATCGGCCCCGGCAGAGATCCCGACCCAGCCGCCATCGGCAATCGCCCGGTAGGCCTCGGCAAACCCGGGCGAGGTGCGCACCACACCGTTTTCCAGCCGCGCCGGATGCAGATCGCAGCCACGGTTCAGCGGTGCCATCACCTGATCGCACAACCGTCCGGCTTCGGTCAGGATCGCGTCGCAGACGTCTTGCGTGGCCTCCGCAAATCGTTCGGTGGCCCGCACCTGATCCAGTCCGACAACATGATCCAGCGTAAACTTGAAATCCTCGACAGGGGCGGTGTAAGGCATGGCGGTTCCTTCAACTTTGCGCGGCCCCGCACACAGGCCGCCGGGTCGGTTGAGCGTGGCGTAACAGTAACCCGGCAGATATGGCACACAATCAAGACGCGGCGTCACACCCTCTTTTCCGTCAAACCCGGCGGCTGACCGGCTCCGCCGCGGACGTGGCGCGGGCGGCGACGGTGCTGCGCCATGGCGGGCTGGTCGCGTTTCCCACCGAAACCGTCTATGGGCTGGGCGCGGATGCGACATCGGACGCGGCGGTCGCCGGGATCTATGCCGCAAAGGACCGCCCGCAGTTCAATCCGCTGATCGTCCATGTGCCCACTGCGGCCGCGGCACGGGACATCGCCCGGTTTTCCGATCTGGCGGACCGGCTGGCGGCGGCGTTCTGGCCCGGCCCGCTGACGCTTGTCCTGCCGCTGGCGGCACCCGGACGCCTGTCGCGGCTGGTCACCGCGGGGCTCGACAGTGTCGCGCTGCGTGTGCCAGCGGCCCCGCTGGCTCAGGCGTTGCTGCGGGCGGCGGATCTGCCGATCGCGGCGCCGTCAGCCAATCCGTCCGGGCGCATCAGTCCCACCACGGCGGCGCATGTTCTGGCGGGGCTCGATGGGCGCATCGACGCCCTTGTCGATGGCGGATCCTGCGCCGTGGGCGTGGAAAGCACCATCGTCGATCTGACCGGCCCGCCGCGCCTGCTGCGCCCCGGCGGCGTCGCGGCAGAGGATCTGGAGGCAGCGCTCGGCCAACCGCTTCTGGGTCCCGAAACCGGCCCCGCCCCAGAACGCCCCGTCGCGCCGGGGCAGCTGTCATCCCATTATGCGCCGCGCGCCCGGGTGCGGCTGAATGCGACCGGCGCGGTGGAGGGGGAGGTCTTTCTGGGTTTCGGCCCCTGCCCGGGGGCCACGCGCAATCTGTCGGAAACGGGCGATCTTATGGAAGCAACGGCCAACCTGTTTACCGCCCTGCACGATCTGGACAATCTGGGCGCGGCGGCGATTGCCGTGGCGCCGATCCCCGATCACGGGCTGGGCGCGGCGATCAACGACCGCTTGCGCCGCGCCGCAGCGCCCCGTTAGGCCCGGCCGGCAACCCCAGAAAGCGTCAACGGGTCGATCCCCATCAACGCCAGCGCACCGCCCCATTTCGCCCCGCTATCGCTGGAAAAGACGATCTGTTCGCTCGCCTCGCCCACCAGCCAGGCGTTTTGCTGCAATTCCGCTTCGATCTGCCCCGGCCCCCATCCGGAATAGCCCAAGGCAAGCAGGCTTTCCGCCGGGCCTTCGCCGTGGGCGATGTCTTCCAGAATATCCAGCGTCGCGGTCATCCCGAACCGGCTGTCCACCTTCAGGGTGCCGGCATTGCCTTCGTAATCCAGCGAATGCAGGACGAACCCGCGCCCATGTTCGACCGGCCCCCCCAGATGCACCGCTGGCATCGCCGCCCCGGCCATGTGCGAGATCGAAAGCTGCTCTAGCAGCGCCAGAAAGCTCACATCCCGGGCCGGGTGGTTGATGATCAGGCCCATCGCGCCGTCACCCGAATGGGCACACATGAAGATCACGCTTTTTTCAAAGCGCGGATCGGTCATGCCTGGCATTGCGATCAGCAGTTTCCCGCTCAGGTCCACCGGATTTGTTCCCATCATCATACGCGAAAGATGGGCCAGATCCCCCCCCGGCTGCAAGGGGCGCGGGGCGGCAAATTCTTCTCGCCCATTTGTGACTTTCCTTGCCGCGTCCGGGCTGTAAGACCTGAAGGCATGACCCCGATGACCTCATTCCGACGATTGGCGGCAGCCGGCGCCGTGCTGGCAGCTATGCTGCCCGCCGCTGCGCCCGCCGCCGATGTGACCGACCTGCTGCACATCGCCGTTCTGGACGGCTGGCAAACCGACACCGGCAGCCACATGGCGGCATTGCGCATCACGTTGGAAGACGGGTGGAAAACCTATTGGCGTATGCCGGGCGACAGCGGGATCCCGCCCCAGTTTTCGTGGTCCGGATCCGACAATCTGGGCGCCGTGCAGATCCACTGGCCACGCCCCACCGTGTTCGACGACGGTGGCGTTGAAACCATTGGATACAAGGGGGAATTCGTTCTTCCGGTTGAAGTTTTCCCGCGCGACGCAAACGCGCCTATCCGCCTGGAAGGGTCCGCATCCGTGGGCGTTTGCCGCGAAGTCTGCGTGCCCGTGGATCAGGTCTTCGGCGGGCTCTTGAGCGCGACCACCGCCGCGCTTCCCGGCGATCGCGTTGCCATCCGCGAAGCGCTGGCCGACCGGCCCGACCGGGTCAGCGGCCCGAAAACCGTGACCTGCAGCGTCGATCCGATTGCCGATGGGCTGCGCCTGACGGTCCGAATCGATGTGCCCGACCAGGGCGGCCGCGAACGGGTCGTCTTCGAAACCGGGCGGCCGGATCTTTGGATTTCGCCCACGCAAAGCAGCCGCGACGGTCACATTCTCGTGGCCTCGGCGGAACTTGTGCCGCCAGAAGCGCGACCATTTGCCTTTGACCGGTCTGAGCTTCGGGTCACCGTTCTGGGCGCGACGCGCGCGGTGGAAATGCGCGGTTGCCGCGGGGCGTAATCGCCTAGCGCGCCGCGTGCCGTCCAGCGGTCAGCCGCAAGAGCGCCGCGATGACATAGGCTATCACCGTCAGCACGCCCGCCCCAAGGGCGAAGACCGCGAAGGCCAGCCCCGCTGCGCCGGTTTCGGGCAAGGTGACCGGGATGAACGCCATCTGACCGCTGACCATCTGCGCCCCGAGCGTCAGCGCGAACCACCCCGTCAGCGCCAGCGCCAGCGCCGCCGATGCGGCGAAGGCCGGCCCGCCGCGCCGTCCGGCCAGCAACGCCCGGCGCCCGGCGCGCAAACTGTGGCTCAGGTCCTGACCGGCGGCCAGCAGCGCCGGAACCACCAGCAGCACCATGAAGACGCCGAACCCCAGCCCATAGCACAGCGTGATGACCGTGGGCTTCAGGAACTCCGCTTCGGCCGAACCTTCATACAGCAGCGGCGCAAGCCCCAGCACCGTGGTCAATGTGGTCAGCATCACCGGCCGCAAGCGGTCGCAGACCGCGTCGACAATGGCCGGACGCAAGCCGCGATTATGCCCGTATTCATCGACCGTCGACACGAGCACGATGGAATCGTTGATGATGA
>JAGQRU010000112.1 GCA_020425105.1 Paracoccaceae bacterium | reverse complement strand
TCATCGGCGGCCTGATCGCCGCGTCCGGTTTCGTGCTCTATGCCATCGCCTCGGGCACGGTCGAGGCGCGGCTGGCGCTGCGCGTTCCGCCCCAGCAGATCGCCATGGCCGGGCTTGGAATTTCGCTGCTGGCGGGGCTGTCGGCGGGGATGTTCAACACCCCGGCCTTCAGCGGTCACTGGATCTTTCTGGGCGCGGGCGAAGGCCAGAAGGGCTTTCCCATCTCAAACGTGATCGCCTTCGACATCGGGGTCTATCTTGTGGTCATGGGCGCCATTCTGACCCTTGTCTTCGCGCTGGAAGAGGAAATCTGAGCCATGGGAACGCTTCTTGCCGTCACCGTCGGCGGGCTCGTGGCTGCGGCGGTCTATCTGATGCTTCAGCGCGACATGCTTCGGTTCCTGTTCGGGCTGACGCTGATCTCTAACGCCGCCAACCTGCTGATCTTTTCGGCCGGTCAACTGACCGCCGGACGGCCGCCTTTGGTGCCCGAAGGCGCCAAGGCACCGGACCCGGGCGTGGCAAACGCGTTGCCCCAGGCATTGGTGCTGACGGCCGTGGTCATCGGCTTCGGGCTTTTCGCGTTTTCGCTGGTGCTGACCCTGCGCGCCTATACCAATCTGGGGACCCTGCGCACCGACGACATGCGCGTGGCCGAACCGCTGGGGGATGACGTCAAAGCATGAGCTGGTTTCTGGTTTTTCCGCTGATGGCGCCCTTCGCCACGGCCGTTCTGAGTTTCCTGTACCGGCAGCGCGACTCCGGCCGCTGGATCGCCGTGACCGGGTCGCTTCTGGCGGTGCTGGCCGCGCTGGCATTGATGGTTCAGGTGCTCAATCAGGGCGTCGTGGTCGGGCAGATGGGGAACTGGCCCGCCCCTTACGGCATCACGCTCGCCGCCGACCGGCTGTCGGCCATGATGGTCTTGCTGACCGCGATCTCGGGTCTGGCGGTGTCGCTTTATGCCGCCGGCGAAGTTGACACCACGCTGGAGGTGCTGGGCTTTCACAGCCTGATGCAGATCCTTCTGGGTGGGGTGACGGGTGCCTTTCTGACCGGCGACCTATTCAACCTTTACGTGTGGTTTGAGGTGATGCTGATCGCCTCCTTCGGCCTGCAGATCATGGGTGGACGCCCGGAACAGATCGACGGCGCGGTGAAATACGTGACGCTGAATCTGGTGTCCACCGTGGTCTTTCTGTCCGGCATCGGGCTGCTGTACGGGGTCACGGGAACCCTGAACATGGCCGATCTGCGCAGCGCGGTCGCGGCCAGCGACCGGCAGGGGCTGATCGCGGTCATTTCGATGTTCTTCCTGATCGCCTTCGGCATGAAGGCCGCGGCGTTCCCGCTGTTCTTCTGGCTTCCCGCCTCTTATCACACGCCGACCCACACCGTATCGGCGGTCTTTGCAGGTCTGCTGACCAAGGTGGGCGTCTATTCGCTGTTTCGGGTCTTCACGCTGATCTTCGATCAGGACACCGGGCTTGCCCAGCCCATCCTGCTCTGGGTGGCCGGGCTGACCATGGTGACGGGCGTTCTGGGCGCCATCGCCCAGACCGAACTGCGCCGGATCCTGTCCTATCAGATCATCAGCTCCATCGGATTTCTGCTGTTGGGACTGGCCCTGTCCACACCTCTGGCGATTGCCGGGGCGATCTTTTACCTGATGCACAACATCATCGTCAAAGTGGCCCTGTTCCTGACCGCCGGTGTCATGGCGCGTCTGGCGGGCGGCGAAGACCTGCGCCGCATCGGCGGGCTTTACAAGACCGCCCCGGCGCTTGGGGTGCTGTTCCTGATCACCGGCTTTTCGCTGGCGGGCTTTCCCCCGCTGTCGGGGTTCTGGGGCAAGGTTCTGCTGGTCAAGGCCAGCCTGGCGTCCGAAGCCTGGATCCTGACCGCAGCTGTTCTGGTGGTCGGATTGCTGACCATCTATTCGATGACCACGATCTGGGCCGAAGCGTTCTGGAAGAACCACCCCGATGACCGCGACCCGGCGCTGGCCGATCTGGGCGACAAGCGCGGCGTCTTGCTGACCCCGATTGTGGGGCTGTGCGTGCTGAGCCTGGGGCTGGGTCTGTTCCCGCAGCCCTTCATCACCTTTGCCGAAGCCGCCGCCGCGCAGCTTCTGGCCCCCGACGCCTATGTCGCTGCCGTATTGGGAGGGTCCGGCCCATGAGCCTGTTTGCCGTCAACATCCTGCTCGCCTTCGTCTGGTGCGGGCTCAGCGATACCTTCACGCTCAACGCGCTGTTTTCCGGCTATCTGATCGGCTTCGGCGCGCTTTGGCTGACACAGCCGCTCTACGGCGCGCCGGGGCATTACTTCGTCCGCATGATCCGGGCGGCGCAACTGGCGCTGTTTTTCCTCTACGATCTGCTTGTGTCGAGCTTGCGCGTCGCCTGGGACGTGCTGACCCCGCAGGACCTGTCGTCGCCGCGCATTCTGGAAATGCCGCTGGATGTGAAATCGGATCTTGAAATCCTTCTGGTGACGAACCTGATTTCGCTGACGCCCGGGACGCTGAGCCTGGACGTGTCGCCCGACCGGAAGACATTATATGTGCATGCCATGTTCGGCGACGATCCCGATCAGGTGATCTATGACCTGAAATCCGGGATGGAAACCATGGTGCGGAGGCTGTTTGAAGAATGACACCCGCTGACTTCTTCTATTGGGCCACCGAGGCCGGGTTCACCCTGGTGATGCTCTCGCTGGTTCTGGGCTTCATCCGGCTGGCCAAGGGCCCGTCCTTTTCCGACCGGGTTGTGGCGCTGGACATGATGACGGTGTCCATTGTTGCGTTCTGCGCGCTTTTCGCCATCCGGTCCGAAGCGGCGGCCATTCTGGACGTCGCGCTGGTGCTGGCGCTGATCGGGTTTCTGGCCACCGTGGCGCTGGCCCGCTTCGCGGAACGCTCGATGCTGCGGCAAGCGGGCGATGACGCGCTGGCCCCGGACGAGGTGCTGCACCGCGCGGCCACCAATACCCCCCCCGCCGGCGCACCGGCACCGGATGCGGAGGACGCCCCATGATCCAGATCATCGCCGGTATCTGTGTTCTGGGAGGCGGCATCTTCGTCTTCATCGCCGGGCTGGGCATTCTCAAGCTGCCAGACGTGTTGAACCGCATGCATGCGTCGACCAAGGCCGGAACGCTGGGCAGCGCGCTGACCCTTGTGGCGGCGGCGCTGCATTTCGGCAATGGCGGCGTCACCACGAAAGCGGTGGCAACGATCCTGTTCCTGCTGCTGACCGCGCCGATCGCGGCCCATATGATCGGGCGGGCGACGGTCCAGATCCGGCGCAAGAAGGCGGCCCGGGCGGCGGCTCAGGCCGGTCGGTAATCGTCGTACAGGCGCTGGATGAACTGCCCCGCCGGGCGGTCCCGCAACGGCCCCATGACGTCTTTCATCTCGGGCGGCAGCGCGTCGAAGCCGGGCAGATGCCCGCCATAGCCGCGTGCCAGAACCATCGGCGCCCCGGACGTGGCGAAGGCCAGATCCGCCAGGCTCAGCCGGTCGCCGCACAGGAAGGACCGCCCATCGGCAAGGCGCGCTTCGACTTCGTCAAATCCCGCATGCACGGCGGCCAGCGCCGTCAGGCTTGTGGCTTCGCTCAGCCCCAGCCCCTTGAACATCATCCGCTTCATCACCGGATACCCGACCGTCAGAAGCGCCCGTTCGCGCGCCGGAATGCCAGTGGTCAGGCTGGGCCAGACCAGCGCGCGATGGCGCAGGAAATGGTAATAGGCCCAGCGGACCGTGCCCATGCCCATATCCCATCTGAGCCGGTGGTGCAGGTCCATCACATCCGCGTGCAGATCTGGATCGGTGGCGGGGTCGGGGATCAGCCGCTGCTCCGCCGCGGCCAGGGGGTCGAACCGGGCCGAGATGCCATCGACATTGACCGTCATCCGGTCGCCTTCGACAAGGACCGGCAGGTCGCTCCGCCCCAGGCCCATCTTCTTCAGCACCTGCAGATGGAAGATGGGCGCATGCGGCGCCTCACGATAGGCGACGCCGTAATGCTGCAGCAGCCAGCGCCCCATATCGGTGTCGGAGCTGGGCAGCAGGGTCACCAGGACAGGCAAGTCGGCCATCGGTCGGTCAGGCCGGATCGAAAGCGACGGTGAAATGCTGCGGGAAAGGCGTCCCGCCAGTGTCGATCTGCCCTGCGGCCCCATCGGCCCGGCGCAGGTTCTTTTGCGTCAACAGCGGCTTCAGGATCGCCGGGATCACCGCTTCGTTGATCACCGCACCGAAACAGGTGTGCATCCCCG
Organism: Paracoccaceae bacterium; assembly: GCA_020425105.1. Taxonomy (GTDB): domain Bacteria; phylum Pseudomonadota; class Alphaproteobacteria; order Rhodobacterales; family Rhodobacteraceae; genus Meridianimarinicoccus. Next base: position 22,735 of record JAGQRU010000112.1, on the reverse strand, counting down.
TCCCCCAGATGATGTAATCGCTGAATGGCCGGTCGGTGCGGAAGCTGTTCGGGTCCGCGATATCCAGCCGGTCGAACATCGCCGACAGGGTCATGGCGAAAACCATCTGCCCCTTGCGGATCTTCACCTGCCGCAACGAACTGCGCGCGATGACCACATCGTGCAATGCCCGCCGATAGACCAGCGGGTTATGCGGGTTGAACCGCAGCGCTTCCCAGACGCAGGCGGCCAGCTTCGCATCGTCGCCAGACCGCGCCGCGGCCTGCGCTTCGGCCAGCGCGTCGGGCCGGTTCAGCAATTCGTCCAGCGCCAGACAACTGGCTTTGGAAATCGTCGGGATCGCCCCGATCAGCAGCCCCAGCAGATTGTTGCGGATCCCCAGATCGGACATGCCCGGCGTGTCCGCGGCCTGCAGCGCCAGACAGCGGTTCAGAATGTCTTCTTCCGCCGTCGGCACCGCCTTGCGCGCGGCGACCGCGCCGTCCAGATAGTCCCGCATCGCGGCGGCGGCGGCCATGGATTTCTTTTCAAGCTCCGGGTCCGCCGCAAGATCGCCGAAGAGATACCAGAAGAGCGTCGTGGTCCAGTCCTGCATGCTGCCCTTGTCGGGCCCGCCGACGCCGAAATACCGGTCGGTCATGTCCCACGGAACCTCCAGCGTCAGGGCCGCAGGCAGATCGATCCGCCCGCCGCAGTCGGCCACCGTCTGTTCGGCCAGCGCGCGGGCGCGCGGCAGCACGATTTCGGCCACATCCGTGTGCCGCGCCGCGAGCCGCATGGCCGAGGTGTCGCGGGTATAATCCCAGCCCGGCTGCATCCCCAGAAAGAAGTTGTCGCCATCGGTCAGCTTGCGCATGCGCGGCCCATAGACCACTTCGAAATCCGCATCGCGGCGGATGACTTCCAGAACGTCTTCGCGGCGGGTGACGATGACGGTGCCGGTATTGTCATAGGCCTGCACCAGCTTTCGGCTCAGCGACAGGTTCGGCAGGAATGCCCGCATCACGTCCAGCACCTTGCGCTGGTTTTCCGGGGCCGTCAGCACCGCCGCGGCGTTGGCTTTCAGCCCGCCCGGCGCGCGCGCGGCCTTGATGCCGGCACCGGCCAGCCGACCGGCCGATGCCACCCCGTCGCCCCAGGTCACAAGCACAGTCCAGGGCGTGGTCACCAGATTTGTCAAAGCGTTCAGCATGGGGGCCTCAGGTCGGGTCGACGATACCGTATGCGATCATGTGCAGCGCGGTCATCGACGGAATGAAGAAATAGTCGCCGCCGCGGGTTTCCACGAAGGTTTTGAGATTGCTCATGAAATACGGCGGCTGTCCCGATTTCGGGTCCGACGGAATGGTATAGCGCTTGTGATGTTCGTGATTGCCCAGCAGCGGGCAGGTATGGTTGCCCTGGTTGAAATCCAGCCCGTACTGGATCCATTGCTGCTGCACGAATTCGAACTGCCGGAAGATCGACGCGCCGATGATCATCATCGCAACGCCCTGTTCGGTATCGTCGGTCAGACCTTCGAGACGGTCCGGCCCGTAAGGCAGCCCCCGGCGCAGAATCCGGCGGCGTTTGTTCAACTGGGTGGTGGCGCGCGGGTTGGCGCCGGAGGGCGCGTTCAGCGGGTCCAGATAATCCCGCGTGTTGACCCGCCGCAGATGCGCGCCATTGGGGCATTTGAACCCGCCCATATCGTCGGCAAAGCCGAAATTCGACGCGTCCGCGGATTTCAGGTATTCGCGATGCGCTTCCAACGCCTTCAGGGGGTCGGGATCGTCCATCCCCTTGGCCTTGCGCACGGCCTGCCAGTCCTCGAACGTGGGCGCGGTGGCCAGCGGCACACCGTCGGACCACCGCCCGATCATCTTGCCCTTCAGCGTTTCCGCCGCTTCGTCTTCGCTGACGCCCCGCTGGGCGGCAAAGGTTTTTGCTTCCTCCGCAATGACCTCTGCAAAGCTCGACACGTTTTCATGCAGCTTGCGATAGACCATGAAGGTCCCGTTATGCATGAAGTTGGGCGGCATGGCGGTCGGGGGAAGCTCCTGGCTTTCATCGGGATGGCCCAGGATGAATTCCCCCGTGGCCAAAGGCTGCCAGCCCGCTTCCGGGCTCATCCGTTTGCCGCGCCCGACAACGGCGATCTTTTCCTCTTCAGGGCTGTACTGGCCTTCGAAGACCGGATCCCCGATGCCGTCGGCAAAACCGAAATGCTCGCGCGGCGTGGGAATTTTCATCCCGTTCATATCCATGAACACCGCCGAGGCCGATTGGTATTCCTGATCGCCCGCCATCCCGTTCTTGGCCAGGATACGCACCCGCCCGCCCAGATCGGCGCATTGCTGGCGCAGCCATTCGGTCTGTTCTTCCAGTTCGGGCACCGGGATGTCGGTCCCCAGCTGCGACAACTGCGCGTTCATCGAAATCCAGATATGGACGTCGTCCCCCTTGCTGGCGCGGTTGTCCTTCCAGACCGGGTCCCATTTGCCGCACCAGTTGCCCAGTTCCTCTTCGGTCTTGGTGTTGTCCCGGTCGCCAAGGATGAAGGCGCGCGCCTTCATGCCGTCGATGAAGGCTTCCGGCATGCCCTGCAGCGTGCGGGTCGGCAAGCCGAGCGCATAGAGCCCGAAGAAGGTGAACCCGATATTCAGCGTCACCTTGGGCTTGTCATCCGGGCTCCAGCGGGTCGCCGTGGTGACCCGGCGGCGGACGCGGTCGACGAACTGCCGCCCGGCCTCCGCATCGGCGATGTTCAGAAAGAAATACCGGGCGAACGGGAAGGAGAACCGCCCATAGGCGCGGGTGACATTGCCTTGGATGTCGTCGAGATTCAGCTCGCGTGTCATCGTCTCTTACCCTTTCACAATGCCATTGGCCGCGCGGATCGAAATCACCCCGGGCGCCTGACTGGGGGCCATCTTGTCGCCGGGCCGGTGGGTTTGCAGAAACGTGCCGAACGCATCATGCAGCGCCGCCGCGTCGCGGCCCTGATTGTCGATGACGAAATCCGCGAAATTCTGCTGCAGGTACAGCGATTTCAGCACCGATGGCAGATCGCCATATTCCGCCGGTGGCATCGGGTTCTGCCCCTTCGCCATCACATAGCGATAGAGCCCGTAAATCACGATCACCGTGACCAGAAGCGCCCAGAAAAACAGGCCCCAAGACATCCAGTCAAAGAGCGCCGCCACGAGCCCGAACAGGGTCACGACCGCGGGAACCGCCGCGATGATGCCGATTTCCCTGGTGTTCAGGCTCGACAGATCGGGGGGCGAAATCCAGTAATCGTTGAACGGCATCGTGGTTTCGACCTGACAGCGGGTCATATAGGCGGCGAATTCGGCCGCCGTTGTGACGCCGTCGAAGCCGACGCAATTGCCGTAGATCAGCCGCAATTCGGGCTCCATCGTGGTCCAGAGCAGCCGCAGATAGCTGTCGCGGACCCGCTCTTGCGACGCGGCGTCCAGCGTGGCGGGCAACGGCGCGCCTTCATCGGTCACCGCGTCCACATCGGCGCAGAACGCCAGATATGCGCAATTCAGCCGATCGACCGGCAGCGGGTTGATCGGGTCTTCCTTCAACACCGATGTCAGGATCGCGTCCTTCGGATTGCGGCCGTTGAAAATGGTGTCTTCCAGCACAACGAACCGGCACAGATGGGTCATCCGGTTGCGCGCAAAGGGGCTGTTTTCCCCGATCTTCTGGGTTGCCGGCGATTGCAGCGCGGTGGGAAGCAACCCCAGCGTCGCGCGCACCAGCTGTTCGTGCGACACCGTCGCCCCGGTGGGATCCAGCGTGTTGCCCGGCTTGATCGGCGTCAGAAAGGTCAGAAACTGGTGGCCCGTATCGAAATTCGGCATCGGATCCTCCGTCAGTTGCGCTGTGCGTCGAACAGCTTCGACAGCTTGTGGACGAAGGGGGCACGGTTGATATCGGCACGCTCCGTATCAAGGCTCGCCACCGGACCGAAGCCGGGATCGCCCAGACAGCCCTGAACGTTCAGAAGCTGCGCGGCATAGGTTTTTGCAAACTCTTCCGGCGACTGGGTGGCATGGGCCTTTTCCAGTTCCGCGATCGCCTTGTTCACCCGCATGGCGCATTTGACGTCGCGCTGCGCCGCGCCGGGGGTCGCGTTGTAATAATAGTCGGTGAAGACCTGATTATAGGTGATGTAATTCTTGAACGACGTGACCGGGATCGACTGCGGGTATTTCGTGGCGGAATACCAGAACAGGTTCAACCCGTTCGGGATCCCGTCGGAAAACGCGTCGATATACTGGTCCCAGGTGCCGTTGAAGTTCGAGCAGAAGAACATGTAGTCGTTGCTCAGCGTCTGCTTGCCCTGCCCCAGATCGGGCCATTGATCGCGCTTGATGATCACCCAACGGGCGAAATGGATGAGCGACAGGCCCAGAAGACCGCTCAGGACCGATGGCAGAGACCGGGCGACCATGAAAATCAGGCGGTTGATCCAGGTAAAATATGGCTTGCTGGGCGTCACCACATTCATGGCATAGGCCTTGCCCGCAATATTCGACATTTCCCCCCCTTCCGGCCGCCAGCCGGATTTTCGTTACCCTCAAGGCAACTATACGCCCCGCGGTTGATCTTTCTAAGACTTTTTGCGGTCAAACTGCCTCACGGTCTTGGAAACCGGACCAAATCCCGGCGGCGGATCAACACGGCTAACGAAATCTCAAGCCCTTGCGCGCACATGGTGAACATGTCGGCAAGAATTGCGGCGGAGGATGGCGTGAACCGGACGGGATGGATGTTCGTGGCAGGGGCCCTGCTGGGGCTGTGCGGCCTGTGGGCACGGCCTGGCGCCGCACGGGTGGCGCAACCCGACCCTCCGTCCCTGTGCAGCGACGCGGCCCATGTCGCCGCCCGCCAGACCGGGGTTCCGGTCGAAGTTCTGATGGCCGTGTCCCTCACCGAAACCGGGCGCAAGCGCGGTGGCAGCTTCGTGCCCTGGCCCTGGACGCTGAACGTCGCCGGCGCCGGCGCATGGTTCGACAGCGCGGACGAAGCGCTGAAGACCGCCGAGAAAACCCTGATGGGGGGCGAGGAAAGCTTCGATGTGGGATGTTTCCAGATCAATTACCGCTGGCACGGGAAAGAATTTTCGTCGCTGAAAGCGATGATGGATCCCCGCACGAACGCTCTTTATGCGGCGCGCTATCTGACGGAGCTTTATGGCGAAACCGGCGACTGGACCCTGGCGGCGGGGCACTATCATTCGCGCACGCCCCAATATGCCGACCGTTACCGCAAAGTCTTTGCCCGCCACCTGGCCAATCTGGGTCCGCTGCCGCCGCAAGCTCCGCTGCGGCTGGCCGATCAGATGCCGCGGGAAAACCGGTTTCCGCTTCTTCAGGCCGGCGCCCCGCCGGCCAGCATGGGATCACTGATGCCTGATTTTCAGAACCAGAGCGGCGGCCTTTTTGCCGCCCATGCTGCGCGCAGTCTGTGGGAAAACTGATGCCCAAGATCGATACCCAAACCCTGTTTCAACCAACCATCCTGATGGCGCTGGCGCTTATGGCGGTGATCGTGATGATGATCCTGCCGATGCCGGCCTGGGTCCTGGATTTGGGGCTTGCGGGGTCGTTTTCGCTCGCCATCCTGATTTTCACCGTGACGCTGTTCATCGAACGGCCACTGGATTTTTCGGCATTCCCGACGATCCTGCTGGCATCGCTGATGTTGCGCCTGTCGCTGAACGTGTCTTCGACCAAGCTGATCATCGGTCAGGGCCATACCGGGCCACGGGCGGCGGGTGACGTGATCAACGGATTTGCCCAGTTCATCATGGGCGGCAGCGTTTTTCTGGGTGTTGTGGTCTTCTGCGTCCTGCTGATCGTCAACTTCATGGTGATCACCAAAGGCGCCGCGCGCATGGCCGAGGTGGGCGCGCGCTTCGCGCTGGACGGGATGCCGGGCAAGCAGCTGGCCATCGACAGCGATGTGGCCGCCGGTGCCATCACCCATGAAGAGGCCAAGGCGCGGCGCGAACGCGAACAGGCCGAAACCACCTTTTTCGGGTCACTGGACGGCGCATCGAAATTCGTCAAGGGCGACGCCATCGCCGGTCTGCTGATCACCATGCTGAACCTCGTGATGGGCCTGATCATGGGCGTTGGCCTGCATGGCATGCCGCTGGGTCAGGCCGCCGAAACATATGCCATCCTGACCGTGGGCGACGGTCTGGTGACGCAGATCCCGGCGGTGATTATCTCCATCGCCTCGGCCCTGCTTCTGGCCCGCGGCGGCGCCACGGGCACCACCGATTTCGCCATCATGACCCAGCTCGGCCGCTATCCCGCGGCGCTTGGGACCGTGGCTCTGCTGATGGCGCTCTTCGCGCTGGTTCCCGGTCTGCCGTTCGTCCCCTTTCTGATCGGCGCCGCCGGGCTGGGGGCCGCCGCCGTCTGGGCCTGGCGCGAAGACAAGCGCAAGGCGGACCTTGCCGCCCGCGATCAGGTCAAGGATGCCGTGTCCAGCAAGCCTTCGACATCGATGGGCGATCTTCTGGATCTCGACGACATCCACGTGGAATTCGCGCCCGATCTGGTCCCGATGATCCTCGACCCCGCCACCGGGCTTGAAGCGCGCATCGCGTCGATGCGGGTGCATGTGGCCGAAAGCTTCGGCCTGCTGCTGCCCGAAATCCGCCTGACAGACAGCGGCGCCCTGCCCGATTTCACCTATGCCATACGCATTCAGGGGGTCGAACGGGTCCGCGACAGGCTTGAGCCCGACCGGGTCCTTGCGCTGCTGCCTGACGGCATCAACCCTCCCATCTCGGGGCAAGATGTCAAAGAACCGGTCTATGGCGCCCCGGCCCGCTGGATCGACCCCCACGATCAGGAGGCGATGGCCATCGAAGGCGCCACCGTCGTCAGCGCGCCCGAGGTTCTGGCGACCCATCTGCTTGAGGTGATCAAGTCCAATCTGGCGCAGATCATGACGCAAAAGGCGCTGCGGCGCCTGCTGAACGAAATGACCCGCCTTAGCGATCCGGACCGGGCGGACGCCAACCGCCGTCTTCTGGACGAACTGATCCCCGACAAGGTGCCGCAGGAATTGCTGCTGGCGGTGCTGCGGCTGCTGCTTGAAGAACAGGTGTCGATCCGCAATCTGCCGCTGATCCTGGACGCCATCACCGAAGCGCGCCCCCTGCATTCGATGCCCGAAGCCGTTTGCGAACATGTCCGTCAGCGGTTGGGCTTCCAGCTGGTCGCCGAACACCGCCGTCCCGATGGGACGCTGCCGCTGATGCAGCTGGCGCCCGAATGGGAAAAGGCGTTCCAGAAATACCAGATCGAAACCGACCGCCCCTTGCCGGAGGTCGCGTTGCCGCCGGAAGAATTCAACCGTCTGTCCATGGCCATTGCCGAACGCTATGCCCGGCTCAGCGCCGAAGCCACCCATCCGGCGCTGATCACATCGACCCGCCGGCGCCGCTTCCTGAAAACCGTGGTCGCGGCGCGCGGCCTGCGCCTGCCCGTCCTATCCTTCGAAGAAATCGGTGTCGAGGCGCGCCCCGCCATCCTGGGCGTGGTCACCGCATGAATGAACTGGCCGAGGTGCTGCTGCCGATCTGGCAGCCCTGGCTCTGGGCCGGATGGGCGGTGTTTCTGCGCGTCAGCGCAGGCCTGGCCTTTCTGCCCGTCTTTGGCGAACAAAGCATTCCCGTGCGTGTCCGGCTGGCTCTGGCCGGCGCCTTTACCTTCATCGTTACCCCTGCGGTAGCGGCGCAACTGGCGCTTCCCCCGCCCGGATTTCCCGGTCTGGTGCAGTTGACCGCGACCGAGACGCTGGCGGGGCTGGTGCTGGGGTTTTCCGTTCGGGCGATGGTCTGGGCCTTGCATGTGGCCGGCAGCATCGCGGCGCAGGCGACGTCGCTGTCACAACTGGTCGGTGGCGCGAACGTCGATCCGCAACCGGCAATCGCGCAGATCCTTCTGGTTGCCGGGCTGGCCCTGGCTGCGGCCACGGGTCTTCATGTGCACATCGCCAGAGCGTTGATCATGTCCTACGACACCCTGCCCGCGGGCCGGTTTCCCTTTGCGGGCGACGTCTCATCGCTCGCGGTCGCCCGCGTCGCCGGTATGTTTTCGGTCGCCTTCACCTATGCCGCGCCATTCGTCGTCGCCTCGCTGATCTATAACCTCGCCCTTGGCGTCATCAACCGCGCCATGCCACAACTTATGGTTGCATTTGTCGGTGCCCCCGCCATCACCGCCGGCGGGTTGGCGCTTCTGGCGCTGACCGCGCCCCTGCTCCTTCAGCTCTGGCTCCATGCGCTGCAATTGCGGCTTGCCCTGCCCTTTCAGGTGCTGCCGTGAGCGAGGGCGAAGACAATGACGACAAACCGTATGACCCGACACCGAAACGGCTGGACGATGCCCGCCGGAAAGGCGAGATCCCGCGATCGACCGATCTGCTGACCGCCGCCTCTTATGGCGGCGTCTTGCTGGCGTGCCTTGCCTTCGGCGGCAGCATCGCGATGGGGCTGGGAACCGCGCTGCAGGTGATGCTGGATCAGCCCGACCGGCTGGGACGGCTTCTGCTGGCGGATGGTGGGCGCAGCCAGGCCGCCGGGATCATGGGGCGCGTGACATTCCATCTGGCGCCGATCTTCGCCATCCCGGCCGGGATGGTCCTGGTCACCCTGTTCGCGCAACAGGCCTTTGTCGTGACTCCCTCCAAGCTGATGCCGAAGCTCAGCCGCGTTTCGCCCCTGTCGAATCTGAAAAACAAGTTCGGCCGTAACGGGTTGTTCGAATTTGCCAAGAGCTTCGCCAAGCTGCTCATCATCTCGGCAGTGCTGGGCATCTATCTGTCGGGCCGCATGGGCGAAATGATCGGCATGGTACGGCTGGAGCCGAAGATGGTCGCACTGAACATGATGCGGCTGTCGCTGGATTTCCTGATGGTGGTGCTGTGCATCGCGCTGCTGATCGGGGCGGTGGATTTCCTGTGGCAACGGGCAGAGCATCTTCGCCGTCACCGCATGTCGCATAAGGAAATGATGGACGAGACGAAGGAAAGCGAAGGCGACCCGCATCTGAAACAATCGCGTCGGCAGCGCGGGTATGACATCGCAACCAACCGGATGATGGCGGATGTGCCGAAATCCGATGTGGTCATCGTGAACCCGGAACATTACGCGGTTGCGCTGAAGTGGAACCGGGCACAGCGCGGCGCGCCGGTCGTCGTGGCCAAGGGCGTTGATGAGGTCGCCGCCCGGATTCGCGAGGCCGCGCAACTGGCCGGGGTGCCGCTTCACCGCGACCCACCCACCGCGCGCGCTCTGCATGCGACGGTGAATATCGGGCAGGAAATCGACCGCGCGCATTATCCCGCCGTCGCGGCGGCCATCCGCTTTGCCGACCGCATGCGCAGCAAGGGGCGCCGTTGATGGACCCGCGCATGAAGCAATTGCTGCGCCTCGCCAATTTGGTGCGGGAACGGGAAGAAACCCGTCTGGGGCAAATCACGGCCAAACGCACCGCGCAGGAGCAGAACATCCAGCGCCTGCGCAACGCGCTGCCCGATCCCGACCCGACCGAAGACTATACGCGTCTGGGCGGATGGGAGCGTGCGCGGCTGTGGCACGATACCCAGATCGTGCAATGCAACCAGAAGCTTACGCAGATCCGCGCCGCACAAAACGATCAGGCGCCCAGGACCGCTCGGGCCCGGGCGCGCTATGAAGTGCTGAAACGAATGACGGGAAAGAAGTCCTAGACCTGCTGCTTCACCAGATCCACGATCAGCACGTCGCGCACAATCGGGCCGGCAGTGGTGAAGGCGGTTTCGCGCAGCGCGCTGCGCAGCGTATCAAGGCCGGCACTGTTCAGAAAATTGCCGTTGAACCCGCCCGCGTTGGCGTGATCGAACAGGACCCGCAGGAACGCGTCGCGCAGTTTTGGCTCGCGGTTGTAGATCGCTTCCTTCGCGCCTTCCGAGACCTCGATGCTGAGGGTCAGAACGACCATCGCCTGCACATTGTCATCGCCCATGACGGGGACGACGAACTGGTTCGAAAACTTGACGAACTCTGTCAACAGTTCAGGCCCTGCCGCACCGCCATGCCCATGATCGTCCGCCATGGCAAGATCCGGCCCCGGGGTTGGACAGTCGATGGCCGCAGCGTGATCCCCGGCCTCGGCGCCATGGTCCTCCGCCTGGGGATCGGGCCGCAGGAAGATGCCGGCCCCGACCCCCGCGCCCAGGCCGATAACAGCAAGAATGACAGGCAATAGCTTTCCCATGATCGACCTCAGAACGGCAAGATGATGTCAGCGATCTGCTGACCGTAACGCGGCTGCTGCACGTCCATGATCTGGCCGCGCCCGCCATACGAGATCCGCGCAGAGGCGATTTTGTCATAGGTGATCTGGTTGCTGCGCGAGATGTCCGTCGGCCGGACGTAGCCCGACACCAACAGCTCTCTCAGTTCGTAATTGACCCGGACCTCCTGCGATCCTTCGATGCGCAGCACGCCGTTGGGCAGGACATCGGTGATCGTCGCAGCGATCTTGAGCGTCAGCTTTTCCTTCCGCCGCACCGACCCGTCGCCTTCAGCATCGCTTGACGAGGTTACCGACACCGCGTCGGCGGAGGTGGCGCCTTCCGGCAGGCGCGTGTCCAGCCGCTGCGGGATGCCCAGCAGTTGCGGCATCGCCAGGCTTTCCCCGGCAGAGCGCGACCGGGAGGTCGAATTGGAGATCTCGGCTTTTTCGTCGATCTCGATCACCACGGTCAGAATGTCCCCGCGCTCGCCCGCGCGCCGGTCCCCAAGAAGCGAATTCCGCGATCCGCTCCACAAGGATGCCTGATCCACCGCACGCTGTTTTTCCAACGATTGCGGCAGCCCCTGAACCGACATCGCGAGGTGTTCGCGGCCCGCATCGCTCGGGCTGAAATCCGGACGCTTGCCCACATGATCAAGACGCCCGCACGCGCCAAGGCTGGCCAGTGAAACGGCAAGGATCAAAACAGAACGCATGAGAGTTTCCTTTCCTAGGGCCGGCGCGGGGGAATGCTGACGCTGCCATCCGCCATCACCACGCCGGTCACCGTGGAGCGCGAGGCAAGGTTCATGACCCGGATATGCGCTCCTATCGCGCCGCGCTCCAGCGCCCGCGCTTCGGTCACGATATTCAGTCCGGCATATGAATAGCTCAGAATGACCAGTTGATTGCGTTCGACCAATGCCGCCGGTCCCAGATCGGCGGCGCGGATCGCTTGCCCGGCAAAGATATGGTTGACCGTCTCGCGGCCGATCGCCTGGGACGGATCCCGAAGCGCCCCGACCTGTTCCGGCCCGAGGCGCAGATCTTCGGCGCCGACCACCGTATTGCTGCGCAGAGTGCGGGCCGCCACAACGCTGTCGGCGGCCGCAGGGCCGGCCAAAAGCGCCAGAACAAGGGACAGGGCGATACCAATCATGGCCTTAGCGGATCTGAGACGTTGTGGACATCATCTGGTCTGACGCCGTGATCACTTTAGCGTTCAGTTCATAGGCGCGCTGCGCCTCGATCAGCTCGGTCACTTCGCGCACGGCATCGACCGAGGAGCTTTCCAGATACCCCTGGCGCAATGATCCAAGGCCGTCGATGCCGGGATCGCCAACCGTCGCGGGACCCGATGCTTCGGTTTCGCGGAAAAGATTTCCGCCCATCGCCTCAAGCCCGCGCGGGTTGGTGAACCCCGCCAGCGTGAACTGCCCCAGAAGTTCGGCTTCCACGCGGTCGTTGAAATACGCGTACACTTCGCCATCCGCATTGATGGAAATGCTGCGGGCGTCGTCGGGAATGGTGATATCCGGCACGACCGGATAGCCGTCCGCAGTCACAATCTGCCCATCGGCCGACCGACGCAATCCGCCGTCGCGCGTATAGGCAGAGGCCCCGTCGGGCATCGTGACTTCCAGATAGCCTTGTCCTTCGATGGCGACATCCAGATCGCCGTTGGTCTGGGTCAGGGCCCCTTGTTCCAGATGCACAGAAACCGCTGTCGGCGTCACACCCAGCCCCAACTGGATCCCCGTGGGTAGGACAGTACCGTCAGCGGCGTTGATCGCCCCGGGCTGCTCCATCTGCTGATAATGCAGGTCGGCGAATTCGGCGCGGCGGGTATTGTAAGCCGTAGTGCTCATATTCGCCAGGTTGTTGGAAATGACCTCCACACGCATTTGTTGGGCGGTCATACCCGTGGCGGCGATTTTCAGGGCGCGCATGGCGGTCTCCTTAGGTTGTCAGGGTGCGGACGACGTTGCGGATGCGTTCGTCCTCGGCATTCAGAAGGTTGCGGCCCGCCTCATAGGCGCGCTGCACCTCGATCAGACGTGAAATCTCGACAATCGGATCCACGTTGGATTGTTCCAGGAAGCCCTGGATGACCTGACCGTTCACAAGAGGGTCGATGTCACCCTCGACGGCAAATCGCGTGCCTTCTTCGCGGCGCAGGTCGACCGGGTCGGCAGGAAGAAACAGTCCGATCTGGGTCAAGGGCTGGCCATCGGCGCTGAGCGTGCCATCATCGGCCATGTGAATTTTCTGCACACCGGCGGGAATGAAAACCGGGGTCTGTCCCGCATCCAGAAGCCGCGCGCCGTCGGCGGTCACCAATTCGCCCGCCGCATTGGGCGAAAAGGCCCCGGCACGGGTCAGGCGCTGGCCCGCGGCCGTTTCGACCATGAAATATCCGTTGCCCTCGATCGCGAAGTCGAACTGGCCGCCAGTCTGGACCAGTTGCCCCTGGCTGCGGTCGGTCATCCAGGCGCGGGCCGTTGCCATGGACAGCCCTTCATCCGCGGGATCGAGGCGCTCCACGAATTCCGAAAAAATCAGACCGGCGCGCTGATATCCGTTGGTGGATACGTTGGCGATATTGTGGGCCAGTGTCTGCAATTCGTCTCGAAGACCCGACTGACGGGTCAGCGTGGCATAGGTTGCGTTGTCCATATCAACCTCCGGAAATGAGCGGCACGATGGTCGTGCGGAAAAACCCGGTCAGGGTTTCGGTCATGAAGCCCATGCTGACCCAGAAGACGATCAGGATGGCGAGCAGCTTGGGCACGAATGTCAGCGTCATCTCCTGGATCGAGGTCAGCGCCTGAAACAGCCCGACCGTCACCCCCGCCAGAAGCGCCACGCCCAGGATCGGCAGCGAAATCATCACCGCCACCCACAGCCCCTGGCGCAACGTGTCGAAGAGGACGGCCTCGGTCATGGTCAGATCGGCATCCGCAGGATTTCCTGATAGGCTTCAACGACCTTGTCGCGCAGGGTCACAGCGGTTTCGACCGCCAGCTGGGTCTGCGCCAGCGCCTCGACCAGGGCCTGCGGATCGGCCTTGCCGGCCAGGGCAGCCTTGGCAGTGGTTTCGCCATTCACAACCGTCGTGGCGAAATCTTCGACCGCGCGGCGAACCGCTTGCGGGGCGCCGATGGTCTGCGGTTCCGGGCGCGTCGCGGGACGGGCCTTGAGATAGTTGGATGCGGCAAGCGCGGATCTGATTTCCATTCTGGAACTCCTTATCGGCGCAGAAGATCGAGCAGCGCGCTCGACATCTTGCGGGTTTGATCAAACATTTTGAGATTTGCCTCATAGCTGCGCTGCGCTTCGCGCGAATCCGCAACTTCGAGGATCGTGTTGACGTTCGAGCCTTCGTAATAGCCGGCCTCGTCCGCCATCGGATGCGAGGGGTCGTAGATCTGCGACAAAGCCGACTGATCCAGCCGCACCGGCCCGGTCCGGACCTGGCCGTCCGCATCACGGGTCGAGGCTTCGAACGGCACCATCTTGCGGTGATAGCCAGGCGTATCTGCGTTGGCGATATTTTCGGCCACATGGCGCAGACGCTGGGCCTGGGCGCGCATGCCGCTGGCCGAAACAGCGAAACTTTGCAGGAAATCCGACATCGTGTCCTCCTTAGCTGGACCGGCCCAGGACCGTCCGCAGAAGGTTGATCCCTCCGCGATAGGCCGCGAGGGCGAGTTCGTGGTCCTGCTTGATCAGTGCCGCCTGCATCATTTCGGTTTCCACCGAAACGGAGTTTCCGTTGGGCGCCATGTCGCTGCGGTCCAGGCGTACCTTCGCCCCGCCATTCGGCGTCTCGTCGCGATTGGCCAAATGCGAGCTGCGCGCGGTCCGCAACCCGCCCTTGGCACCGGGCTCCACAAAGCTCGCCTGAAACGGCGAAAGGCGCCGCGCGACATAGCCGGGCGTATCGGCGTTAGCGATGTTCTGCGCGACGATCCCCTGCCCGGTTGCGGCATGGGCGGCGCGTGCAGACGCCATCTTAAACAAGGCTAAACCATTGTACATCGGGGCTTCTCCCTCGATCTGCTTCAACCTTGGCTTAACTGCGATTCGTTTAGAAAGCGTTGTCCATCAATGAGAGAGCCCCGATGAATCCTCCTGGAATTGACGCGCTTCGCGCCGGTGTCGCCCGCATCCGCACAGACTTTGACGTCGGTCGCGTCAGCGGACTTGGAGAGTCCGAATTGACCGTGTCCGGGCTGGGCCACATCGCGCGATTGGGCGACGTGGTCCGGATCCAGTGCCGCGACGGCAGCTCCCTTCTTGCGGAAATCCGGTCATTAACACCAAAGGCGGCACAGGTCCTTCCGCGCTCGCCGGTTCAGGGGGCCTCGATCGGGGATCGGGCAATCTTGATGGGACCAGAGGGACTTGCCCCCGATGACAGCTGGATCGGGCGCGTGATCGACCCGTTCGGCGCCCCGATGGATGGCAAGCCGCTGCTGGCGGGAAAGGAGGAACGACGACTGGAAGGCCGCCCCCCGCGTGCAGCGGCGCGGCGCAGTTTCGGGCCGCGCCTGGAAACCGGGCAAGCCGCGTTCAACACGTTTTTGCCTTTGGTGCGCGGACAGAGGATCGGCCTTTTTGCCGGATCCGGTGTCGGAAAATCGACGCTTCTCGCCCATCTTGCACGCCACATCGATGCCGATGTCGTGGTCATCGGACTGATCGGCGAGCGCGGGCGCGAGGTCAACCACTTCATCGAAGCAGCTCTGGGCGCTGAAGGTATGCAGCGGTCCGTCGTCGTGGCGGCCACCGCCGATCAGTCGCCCGGCACGCGGCGGCGCTGCGCGTGGAGCGCCATGGCAGTGGCAGAACATTTCCGCGATGCGGGACATCATGTCCTTCTGGTCATGGATTCGATCACCCGTTTTGCCGAAGCCCATCGCGACATCTCGATCGCTCAGGGCGAACCCGTCGGGCCGGACGGGTTTCCCGCATCGACCTCGCGCCGCATCATGGAGCTTGCCGAGCGCGCCGGGCCGGGAAGTGGGGTGATGGGCGATATTACCGCAATCATGAGCGTCCTGGTCGCCGGATCGGATATGGACGGGCCGATTGCCGATATTCTGCGCGGCGTCTTGGACGGTCATGTGGTTCTGGAGCGCAGCATCGCCGAACGCGGCCGCTTTCCGGCGGTTGATATTCTGCGCTCGGTCTCACGCAGTTTGCCGCAGGCGGCTTCGCCGTCCGAAAATGGGCTTCTGCTTGAGGCGCGCAAACTTCTCGGGGCGTATGATGCCGTGGAACTGATGTTGAAATCAGGTCTTTACGAACCCGGGAATGACGCCATCACAGACCGTGCAGTGCGTATCTGGCACGATCTGGACGGGTTTCTGGCGGGGATGGAGCCGCATAGCGCAGAGGAGAGCTTCGACCGCCTTCGGCGAATCCTGACGGCGACCCCATGAGTGCTCCCACAGCGGGCAAAAGGTTGGCCTGACACGAGCTCCGCGAATGCGGTTTGACAGGAGCCCTGCACCTGAAAGAGCCATCTGGCAGCACTTTGCAACGCCGGTGTCTTGATCTTGCCGTCCAACTGCGTCTTGAAAGCGCTGCTTTCGGTCGGAGCAGTCCCTGCGACGTCGCAAGTGTTTAGGGGCCGGCCTTGTGGCAGCAAGTCCTATTCATCCGATGCTCACGGCCAAAACTGTCCCGTACATCGGTCTCGAAAGTGAAAGCCTATGCCACCGGATCCGGGACAGGTTGCATGAAGGCATCCACGTCCCAAGCTGCAACGACTATGCCTTTCCCATCCGCGACATGAGTTCCTCCTCGCGCGGAAGCAGTCCGCGAAGCAGTTTCAGCGCGCGATAGAAATTCGGCGGATCGAGCGCCTCTTCGGCCGCACGCAAGCGGTTCAGGCTGTCGTGATCACACAGCGCAGCGCGCAGCTGATGAATACCCTGGCGAAGCTGAACCTGCGCCTCGTCAATGTCTGCATCCCCTGAGAGCGCGAGCTGTGCGATATAACACACCCGCCGGACCGGGGTCGTGACTTCGTGAGGATGGATTGCATCCTTCAAGCGCAAGATATGGGCATTCGGCGTGATGACATTCAGACGGCTGCGCCGCTCACCGTTTTCGATCACAGCGCCGTTGATCAAGATCCTCTCTTTCGGACCGAGTTTTAGAACCAGACCTGTCATCCGGCACCTCCGCCGCCACGAAGGCCGCTCATCATCGCTGTGTTCACTTCAATCAGAACATTCAGATCGCCTTCGCCCTTCAACAGGCGCCGCGAATGTTGAGACGTAAATTCCGCAAGATAGAAGATCTGGGCGCGCAGCGCAGGCGGCAACGCGTTGGCACCGTCCGCGACACAGGCCGCCATGAAGCTCCATAACATCCGGTTGTCGTGCAATGCATCCACGAGGAGCGCGAAGTCTTGCGTGGCGCTGTTCTTAACCGCTTTCAACTTCCGCGTCGTGCGCGCAAAGGCTTCGTATTCGATGCTGCGCGGCGTGCGAACGGAGGTTGCAGTAGGATCATAGGCCGTTCGGGCCAGATGGAATGCGTTCACGTCATGTCCTTCCAGTGACATGCTGGTTCATACGGCGTTCAGCCGAATCCGATGGGGGGTGAGCGGTGAAAAGTGGCGCCCGCTTTGGGGGCGCCACCAATCTTGTCTTAGCGGAACAGCGACAGGATGTTCTGNTGCGGCGCCTGGTTGGCGATCGACAGAGCCTGGATACCCAGCTGCTGCTGCACTTGCAGCGCCTGCAGACGGGCAGAGGCTTCTTCCATATCGGCGTCCACCATCGACCCGATACCCGCTTTCAGCGAGTCGGTCAGTTTGGACACGAAGTCGGCCTGGATGTCGATCTGGCCTGCATCCGACCCGAAGGCCGCTGCCGCAGAGATGGCCGTATCGGTCAGCGATTCGATGCTGGCCAGGGCCGTCTGCGCGTTGGCGAGGGTGGAGACGTCGACGGTTGCCAGCGCGCCAAGACCACCCGAACCGGCATTGGTGAACTGTGCGGAAACCGCGAGGTCAACCGAACCCGTGTTGGTGAAATCCAGCTGGCCAGCGTTGCTCTGCGGGTCATAGTCGATGGTCAGACCCGAAATATTCAGAGATTCGATCGAGGCTTTCAGCGCGGCTGCTGCGATTTCTGCAGGATCGTTCGCACCCGCCACGTCTTGCGCCTGGATGGTGTAGGACGCGGTCTTGTCGCCGATGGTGATGCTCAGCTTGTCACCGGCAGCAAAACCGGCGGCAACGTCGATCACCAGGTCACCGGTACCAGTGGTTGCGTCCAGCGACAGGACAGCCGTGTCGCCGTTACCGGAAGCGGTACCTGCAGAGGTCTGGAAGGCTGCCTTGGCCGAATACCCGCCAGTCGACAGATCCTGCGCATTCACGGTGATGTAGGACGGGGTCACCGCGCCGGTCGAGTCGCGATCCAGCGATGCCAGAATGTCGGTGCTTGCGGTGGAACCGTCAACCAGGTTCAGGCCGTTGAACTGCGCGGCGCTGACCACGGATGCGATCTGTTCTTTCAGGGCCGTGACGTCGGCGTTCAGCTTGGTGCGGTCGACGTTGCTGCCGGTGGCCGCAACGATTTTTTCCTTCATCTTGCCAAGCAGGTCGGTCACGGTTTCCGCGGCCTGTTGTGCCACCGAAACGGTGGATTCACCCAGAGCCAGGCTGTCAGAGATCGCTTTGAAGCCGGTCACGTCCGATTCCATCACTTTCGAGATGGCCCAGATTGCCGAGTTGTCCCGCGCGCTCGCAACGGTCTTGCCGGTCGAAATTTCGCTTTGGGTCTTTTCAAGACCCGAGTTGACGCCTTTGAGGGTCTGCAGCGCGATCATTGCGCTGGTATTCGTCAGAATGCTGGACATGGATCATGTTCCTTTCGTAAGGCGCTTTTACGCCGGAGGTTTCGGCCCGCGCCTGCGCGCGGCTTAGCCCGTCTTTCTGACAGATGCGGAAGACTTTCGATCCGCGCCGCCCCTTTCGGGACGCAGGGGGACGTTAGGGTGCAGCGTCCTAAAACTTCCCTAAGCGACTGAACTAGAGGCAGAAAATTTTAGACAAATTCCGCATCGTTCAATACCGGTGGCCGCGACCGGATTTCGGGGCGTTGCGGCGCTGGCCATCGGCAGAATAGCTGTCGAAGCCATCCTGCAGCCGCCGCAGTTCCGCCAGACGGCGCGTTACGTCGCGAATACCATCCGCCGTGGCACGCAAGATCCGCTGGTTGCGGTCCGCCTTCGACGCCAATTGCTGCGCAGTGTCGCGCGTGATGCCAACCATCTGCGGCATCTGGGCAATCGCGGCTTCCTTTTCCTGCAACAGACGGCTCAGGCCTTCGAAATCGCCGTTCACCGCAAGGTCGTATTCGCGGTCCAGCAGAGCGGTCAAACGTCTCACATCAGCCTCCTGCATCACTGCGCCCGCCGGGTCAGGGCCTGAAAAATGTGCTCGGCCAGACCGATTCCCCCCGCCTGCACCATTCGATCCGCCTGCGCGTCGCGCAGAAAGGACTGGAACTGTTCCTCTCCCGATCCTCCGCCAAAGGCGCCTTCGGATCCCTCAAGGCCGGTGGATTTCAGCATCTCTGCCAGAAATTGTGCTTCAAGCTGCTGGGACGCACGGCGCAGCGCGGTCTCGGTCTGGGTATCAGACCGTGACTGTGGCGTGCTGAAGGCGCCACTCAAGATGGGCTGTGGCATGAGCTGTCTCCAATTGTTCAGATCTCGGGCAGTTTTTCCGCATCGCGGTAAAGATCTGGTAAGTGGCTTGCGGCCAGTCTGCCGGAAACGGAGAAACCTCATGCAGATACCCGCAGACCAGATTCTGGCAACGGCGACATTGGCCGGGAATCGATCGGCACCAGACGGAAAGCCGTCCGCCAAAGACGCGGAAGGCGCTGATTTCATGAGCTTCCTGATCCCGCCCGAACCCATGCCCACGCCGGCCAATACAGAAATCGAGCCTCAGAACGCATCCGACGATCCGGCGGATGCGGACGCGGATGCGGATGCGGATGATCCAGACGCCGCGCTCGTCGCCCCCGTTGCGGTGCAGGCCGATCCCGGCCAGGTGCGCGCCCCGACCGATACTGACACCGCGCTTGACAGCTTGACGGGCCCGTCGCGCATCGACACCGCTGCGCCGCCACCCAGGCACGATGCGCCTGAAGCGCCAAAGGCCGATGGAACCACAGCCCAGGCCGCCGGGCCGCGCCCGCTCGCAAATGCGCAGGTCGACGGCATGCACCCCGACTCTGCGCTGGCGGCAAAGCCTGACGAACCGACCGAGACTGCTCCTGAGCCTCTGCCGGAAGCCGCCTCCACCCGCGTCAAGACCGCCCCCGCGACAACCGCGCAGGCAACGGCCGCGATGGCCGCGACATGGGAGGCCGCCGCGCAAGCCGGAGCGCGCAAGGCGCCGAAGCAATCCGAGTCGCGTGTCGACGCTGCGCCCCCTGATATTGCAGATGCTCCCGCGGCCGCAGAAGCCCCCAAATTGCCCGCACCCGGCCATGCGCAAGCCCAACTTACGGACCTGCAGACGAAACCGGATGGTAGCGCACAGGCGGCTGTCGCGCGCGTCAGCGGCGATGCGGCGCCGGACGCCGTGCCCGGATCCCGCATCGATGCGCCCCAGCCGCTGAACGATGCCCGCCCTGCGGGACCGGCAGCCACCCTGCCGGCGGCGGGGCCAGCCGACCAGACCCCGCGACTGTCCCCGCAGATCGTCGATGCCATTCGTCAGACGCGGGATGGCACGGTTGACCTGTCGCTGTCGCCGGAAGAACTCGGCCGGGTGCGGCTTGTGCTGCACGGCACGGACGCGAGCATTCAGGTCTCGGTTCAGACCGAGCGGCCCGAAACGCTCGACTTGCTGCGTCGCCATATCGGCCAGCTTCAGGCCGATCTGACCGCGCTCGGCTATAAGGACGTGGCGTTCAATTTCGGCCAGGCCGGCGCGGGTAACACGGGGTCCGCGATCCCGGTCGATGCAACAGCACTTTCAGGCGACGACCCGGCCGACCTTCCTGCGGCCGCACAGCCCGTTGCCCGCAACAGCGCCGGCGCGTCGCGCCGCCTGGATCTCAGACTTTAGGAGCTCTGATCATGACCACCATTTCACCTGTGGCCGGCAGCACGACGACGACCCAGACCCATTCGACAAGTTCCGCCCTGTCGTCGGATTTCGACACGTTCCTGACCATGCTGACCGCACAGATTCAGAATCAGGACCCGCTCAACCCTATGGATTCGTCGGATTATGCCGTGCAACTCGCGACATTTTCGGGCGTGGAACAGCAGGTTCAGACCAATGACCTGCTCCGCGGTCTGACCGGCGGCGGCCTGTCCGGCATTGCGGGCTTTGCAGGCTGGGTCGGCATGGAGGCATTGGCTGAGGGGCCGGTTCATTTCGATGGAACGCCGGTATCCATTCAATTCGACCTGCCGGCGGGTGCGCGCACCGCCCAGCTTGTGGTGTCGACCCCGGCCGGGCAGGAGTTGCACCGCAATGACATCACCGGGACCGAGTCGCCGATGGAATGGGACGGACAGAGCGCCTCCGGCTCTACGCTTCTGACCGGCAACTACCAGCTTCATGTCGAAACGGTGGACGCCACTGGCGAAACCGTCAGCACGCCGGTGACCAGCTTTGCCCGCGTGGTCGAATTGCGGGACGGCGCGGATGGCCCGGAACTGGTGCTCGACACCGGCACAGTGACCGGTGTCGGATCGGTCACCGCTCTGCGCGACACCTGAGCCGTCTAGTAAAACAGCGCGATACCGGCCAGCGCGGTGACGGCGCCGCCGGCCAGCGCCCAACCAAGTTTCGTGCGCAGCAACGATGGCGCGGGCTTCTGCGCATTGACCGCGCTCTGCACCAGCAGATGTTCGACCAGTTCCGGCAGGCGCGGCCCGAACCGCGCCATGATCTGCGCCGTCCGCGCCATGTCACGTAACGTCGCGCGCGGGCCCACATTCTTGCTGATGTAATCTTCGACCACGGGCCGGGCCACATCCCAGATGTTGATATAGGGGTTCAGGGACCGCGCGACGCCTTCGACCACCACCATGGTCCGCTGCAGCAGGATCAGTTCGGTGCGCGTCTCCATCCCGAAACGCTCGGTCACCTCGAACAGATAGTTCAGCAGCCGCGCCATGGAGATCCGGGTCGCGTCCATGCCGAAAATGGGCTCTCCCACGGCGCGCAGCGCCCGGGCAAATTCGTCGATATCGCGGTCCGCAGGCACATACCCCGCTTCGAAATGCACCTCGGCAACCCGGCGATAGTCCTTGCGGATGAACCCGAACAGGATCTCGGCATAGACCCGGCGGGTATATTCGTCGATCCGTCCCATAATGCCGAAGTCCAGCGCGATGATATCGCCATTCGGGGCGATCTTCAGATTGCCCTGATGCATGTCCGCATGGAAATACCCGTCGCGCAGGGCCTGCTTCAGGAATATCTGCATCACCCGCGCCGCCAGATCGACCCGGTCATGGCCCGCCGCATCAATGGCGGCCAGATCGCTCGCCGCCGGACCTTCGGCCCAGTCGAGCGTCATGACCCGTTTGCCGGACAGCCCCCAATGCACCTTGGGCACCTGGAAGCCTTCGTCCTTGGCAGTCGTCGCCGCAAACTCGGCCGCCGAAGCGGATTCCAGCCGCAAATCAAGCTCGCCCCGCACCACACCTTCGAAATGGGTGATCACATCGTTCGGGCGAAGTCTGCGCGACGACGGCGACAAGAGTTCCACGAGGTTCGCCGTCAGATAGAAGGCATCGATATCCTTGCGAAACGCTTTTTCAATCCCCGGGCGCAGAACCTTGACCGCCACCAACTGCCCCGTATCAGCCAGCCGGGCCATATGGACCTGCGCGATGGACGCCGCTGCAACCGGTTCGCTGAACTCCGAAAACACCTTGTCGACATCGACTTCAAGCTCGCGGGCAACCTCGGCTTTCGCCTCTGCCACGGGAAATGGCGGCAGCTTGTCCTGCAACACGGACAATTGCCGGGCCAGATCGTCGCCCACCACATCGGGACGGGTGGACAGGATCTGCCCGAACTTGATGTAGGCCGGCCCCAACGCGGTCAGCGCACGGGTCGCGGGCGGCATGGACAGATCGCCCTTCATCCCCAGCGGCGCGAAGGGCCAGCCCAGAATCCGCGCCACCAGCCGCAAGCTGGCCGGTGCCTTGAAGGCATCCAGAACGACCCCCATGGCGCCAGTCCGTTCGAAGGTGGCGCCGGTGCGGATCAGGCGCCAGATGTTATGCGGACCGCGCACCTAGAGCTTCCATCCCGAATGCAGCGCGGCGATACCCATGGACAGATTGCGGTATTTCACCTGACCGAACCCTGCGGTGCGGATCATGCTGGCAAAGGTCTCCTGATCGGGGAACTTGCGGATCGATTC
>JAGQRU010000111.1 GCA_020425105.1 Paracoccaceae bacterium | reverse complement strand
CCTTCGGCCTCGCACTGGGTGCAATACATGCCGCGCGACATGTAAAGCCCCTCCAGCGCGGTATTGGCGGACGGGTTGATTTCGACCTCGGCTTCCCAGACGAAGGGCCGGTCGGGCACCGCGCAGGTCAGGCCGTCATCGGTGAATGTCGGGGCGATATCCGCGCCGTCGATCCGGGCCGAGATCAGGGTCAGATCGGCGCCATGCAGCGTGAAAGCACCCGGCGCGTCGGGATTGGGCCGAAAGCGGATGCGCGACAGGACGCGGGTCGCGGTCGGGTTCAGCCGGAAGGTCAGCGCGACATCGTCGACCAGAAAGGCGGGCGGGGTGTAATCGGCAAGGTGGATCGTCTGCGCGGTATCGGTTTTCATCTTCGGCTCCTTTTGGCCCGGCCCTTGCAGATGTATCCTGCCCCGGCACGGGCACAAGGGGCGCGCGTCGGGGATGTTCCTGACAGAAGGCTGTCAGGAGGGGTGTGTCAGAAGGGGCGCGTCGTCATGCACAGGAAAGGACATGCCATGACCTTCACGCCCAAGGACTTTACCGTCTGGATGGAAATTCCCGTTTCTGATCTGACCAAAGCCATCGCGTTTTATGAAACCGCCACCGGCGGAACCCTGCAGCGCCAGCAGATGGGGCCCAATGAAACAGCCGTGTTTCAGGTAAGCGATCCCGCGACCGGCGTTGCCGGACATCTTTACGAAGGCACGCCTGCCGCCGATGGGCAGGGGCCGACCATCCATCTGGCGGCCGAGGGTGCGCTGGAAGCGGCGCTGGATCGCGTGCGCGCGGCCGGGGGCAAGGTTCTGTCGGATCCGATCCCGCTGCCGGTCGGCCGGTTCGCCTATTGTCAGGACCCGGACGGCAACTCCATCGGTCTGTTCGAGACCTCCTGATGCGCCGGGCCGACCGTCTTTTCCAGATCCTGCAGTTTCTGCGAGGCGGTCGGCTGACCACGGCCAGGCGGCTGGCGGAACGGTTGGAGGTGTCCGAACGCACGATCTATCGCGACATCGCCGATCTGCAGGCCAGCGGCGTGCCGGTCGAAGGCGAAGCGGGCGTCGGCTATGTCCTGCGGGCGGGGTTCGATCTGCCGCCGTTGATGTTTTCGCGCGACGAAATCGTGGCCCTCGTCGCGGGTGCCCGGATGATCAGGGCCTGGGGCGGCGCGGGAATGTCGCGCGCGGCGGAAGAGGCGCTGGTCAAGATCGAAGCCGTGCTGCCGGATGCCGAACGCGCCCGGGCCGGCGCGGTGCAGATCTATTCCTTCGCGCCAGAAATGACGGCCGATGTGGCGGCGATGATCGATCGGCTGGAGGCCGCGACCGACACACGGCAGGCATTGGTTCTGCAGTATCGCGACGCTGAGGACCGGGAAACCTGCCGCCGGGTGCGGCCCTTGGGGCTTTGGTTCTGGGGCAAGGTCTGGACCCTGGTCGCGTGGTGCGAGCTGCGCGACGATTTCCGCATGTTCCGGCTCGACCGGATTACCGGCTGCACGGAGGACGGATATTTCCGCATCGAGCCGGGCAAAAGCCTGCGCGACTTCTTTCGCTGCATGGAACGGGATCCGATGCCCTAGCGGCGCGCGGCTGTGACCTGCAATCCGCGCCCGGTGCCCGGTGCTGTGCCGGTTGCTCGACGGACGGAACAAAACGCGGTAGGCTTGGGGTCTGGTAAGTACGAGGTCCCAATGGCGCGCCCCATCGTCGGAATTATCGGCAACAGCTATCTCATTAACGATGACTATCCGGCCCATGCGGGGGGCACGATGAACTCGCAGGCCGTGTCCGAAGTCGCGGGCGCGCTGCCGCTGCTGATCCCGGCCGATCCGCGCTATCTTTCAGTAGATGAATTGCTAGACACCTGCGACGGGTTTCTGTTCACCGGCGGGCGGCCCAACGTGCATCCAGAGGAATACGGCGAACCCGAAACCGAAGCGCACGGGGCTTTCGACCGGGCCCGCGACGCGATCACGCTGCCGCTGATCCGCGCCTGCGTCGGGCGCGGGCAGCCGTTTCTGGGCATCTGCCGCGGGTTTCAGGAAGTCAACGTGGCCATGGGCGGGTCGCTGCATCCCGAAATCCGCGATCTGCCCGGGCGCATGAACCACCGCATGCCGCCGGACGGGACGCTGGAGGAGAAGTTCGAACTGCGCCACATGGTGCATTTCACCGAAGGCGGCGTGTTTCACCGGCTGATGGGGGCCGAGAAGGTGCTGACCAACACCTTGCACGGGCAGGGGGTCAAGACCCCCGGTCCCCGGGTGGTCATTGACGGTTGGGCCGAAGATGCGACGCCTGAGGCGCTTTATGTGCGTGACGCGCCGGGCTTCACGCTCGCGGTTCAGTGGCACCCGGAATGGAACGCGGCCAATGACCCGGTGTCGCGGCCGCTGTTTGAGGCCTTCGGGCGGGCGGTGCATGCTTGGGCCGCGGGCGGGCGCGAAGACCGGCTTCGGTCGGCCTGACTTCTCAGGCCAGACGCTTTTCCATCGCTGCATTTTCCAGGCACTCTCCGTGCAGCTGCACCACCTGGCGCCGCAGCAGCCGCCATCCCATGCGGGTGAAGAACCGCTGCGCGCGCAGGCTCGCGTCAGTGGTCAGCCGGTCAAGCCCCAGATCGCTGGCGGAGCGCAGGATGCGGTCGTGCAGCGCGTCCGCTACCCCGGTGCCCGCGGCCTCTGGACGCACGAAGGCCAGATCCAGATGCCCGTCGCGCCCCATGGTCATGAACCCCAGCGGTCCTGTGGCATCGACCGCGACCCAGGTGACATGTGCGTTCAGCCGTGCCTCCCATTCCGGGCCGGGCGGTCCTGCCGCGCCAGCCCAGGCGCGGCGCTGCGCATCTGAATAATGCGCGGCGGCGCCGTCCAGCACCGCTGCGCGGAAAATCTGGTGCAGTTCGTCCGCGTCGGTTGCGCGATAGGATCGAATTTGGACCATGGTCGTATGCCCTTGGCGCGACGCACCGCGGGGCCGCAAACGCAGAAATCATATTTAGTTACGGCGTATCAATGCGTTGTGCCGATTTGCAAGCGCTTATCCGAGCATTTGCGGCGAACCGGGATCGTTCATAAATGTGCTGCACTGCGGCTGAATGCATTTGAAATATGCGCAAATAACCGATAGGACGCGAGCAACTTTATTGCTTTATCGCGACCGTTCGCGATATCGGCATGCGTCGCGCGGGACGGATACGCAGGTGAAATGGATCGATTTGCCGCCGGTCTGGTTGGCGCTATTCCTGTCTCTGGCCTGGATACAGGCCCAGCACCTGCCGGTGGGCGGCATGGGCGGCGCGTGGGCCGATTTCGTCGGCGGGTTATGTGTCGGCGGCGGTCTTTTGCTGATGGTGCTGGCTTTCGCAGAGATGCGCCGCCAGCGCACCACGGTCATTCCTCATCGGATCCCCGACCAATTGGTGGATGGCGGAATCTTTCGGCGCAGCCGAAACCCCATTTATCTGGGCGATACACTGGTGCTTGTCGGAATGATTTTGCGTTGGGAGGCGCTGCCGTCTCTTCTGCTTGTGCCGCTCTTTATGTGGCTCATTACGGACCGGTTCATCCGGCCCGAAGAAACACGTCTGGATGACACTTTCGGCGCCCGTTTCGCGGCCTACAAGGCCCGGACGAGGCGCTGGATATGAATACGCGGCATGACGGGTGTCGGAACTTGAGAACAGTTTAAAGGGAGCTGGAAACTTGAAGTTAGGTGTACCGAAGGAGCT
>JAGQRU010000110.1 GCA_020425105.1 Paracoccaceae bacterium | reverse complement strand
CATCGGTGTCGTTGATGTTGTTATAAGACAGCTCCTTGCCCTGATGCTGGGTCGCGGTCGCAACCCCCGGGCGGTCGGATCCATCCACATAGAACGCCGCCGCCTGATGCGGGTTCTCGCCATAGCGCAGGGTCTGGGCCAGTTGCCCGGCAATCGCGCGGCGCCGCGGAGCCGGTTCGCCCAGCGCATCCGCCATCCAGGTGGACACCGCCGCGTCATAGGCCGCCGTGCGGGCATAGGCGATCTGCGCCATCTTCTGACGGAACGCATAGCCGGTGCCGCCGTCCTGGGCGTCCATTTCGGCCAGAACGCTGCTGTAATCTTCCGTATCCACCACCACGGTGACGAAAGCATGGTTCTTCGCCGCCGCGCGGATCATCGCCGGGCCGCCGATATCGATGTTTTCGATACAGTCGTCATAGCCCGCACCCGCCGCGACCGTCGCTTCGAACGGATAGAGGTTCACCACCAGCAGGTCGATGGCGCCGATCCCGTGCGAGTCCATGCTTTCCAGATGGCCGGGATTGTCGCGCAGGGCCAGAAGACCGCCATGCACCCGGGGGTGCAGCGTCTTCACCCGCCCGTCCATCATCTCGGGAAAGCCCGTCACCTCGGCCACGTCGGTGACCTGAAGCCCCGCGTCGCGCAGCGCCTTGGCGGTGCCGCCGGTGGACAGAAGCTTCACCCCGCGCGCATCGAGAGCGGTGGCAAACTCCACCAGCCCGGTCTTGTCGGAAACGGAAATCAGCGCGGTGCGCAGATCGGCGCGGTCGGTCATCGTGCGGGGTCCTTTCATACCTGACCCGGTCGGGTGTCGTCTGGCGCCTCGCCTCGCACCACATCGCGAGGGAAAGACGGGGTTCCGGCCTCTCGGCCAAGGCTCCAACGGACGGTCGTGGCGTAATCGCGTGCGCGGCCTTCAAGGACGATCTGGCGACACGCCCGGGGTTCGGCGCGGGTGTTGTCCAGATACACGCTGGCGTCAAGCCGCAAGCTGACCCCGCCCTGGTGCCGAAACAGCCAATGCCCGCCGCCGGGCAGGGCCAGATGCACTGTGCCAAGGGCCGCATCCAGATGCGCATCGACATCGGGATGCAGATGGAATCGCAGCACGAACGGCACGCCTTGCGGTCCGCCCGCCTGCCGGAACCGGCTTTTTTCGCCCGTGGTGAGCGCGCTCAGCAGGTCCTCGCCCCGCAAATGATCCCCCGCCGCGTCCAGATCCAGCCGGCGCACATGGATCACGCCGCAACCGGCCGCATAGCCGTTATGAGCGCCCACCACATGGGCGTCGGGCCGGTCCAGATGCAAATCGGCCTGCACATCGCCCGGCCCGTCGAGCGCTGCGCCCGTGTCGGCGAAACGGGCAGAGGACTCCTGATCGACAATCACCGTGCTGTGCGATGCGCTCTTGCGGGCCGCGTTGTGCCAGTCGGGGCCAAAGGCCGCGCCCGACCCGCAATTTACAATCAGGGGATGACTGCCGACGCAGAATTCGAAGGCCAGGGTCGAGGCATGGGCATCCGATCCCGGCACCCCCACCGGCGGCGGCGCCAGATCGGCGATCACCAGACTGCGCCCGCGCGCCAGCCGCGCGAAGCCCATCGGATGCGCGGGCACCAGACCCGACCGCACCCCGGCGGCGGCCAGCGCGGCGTCCAGACCCGCCGGGGATCCCGCGCCGCCGCCGTGAAACCGGGCCAGCGTCCCGTCGCCCAGCCGCAAGGCCCGCAAGGGCCCCGCCATCCGGTCCAGCGCGGCCCGGTGTTCCGGCAGGATCTGCTGCCCGGCAAGGTCCAGCCCCCGCGCCGCGAAGGCCAGCGCGCTGAAGACCCGTGCCAGCGTTTCGGGGCAGCGGTCGTCCACCGCACCGTCAGAGCCGATCAGCCGCGGCAACAGCGGCTCCAGCGCGTCCTGCGCCCGGCTCTGCAGCTCCCGGCCGTCCGACAGCACCGCGCCTGCCGCCACCAGCCGCGCCAGACAGATCGCGCCATCGGCACCGCCCGAGACGGCAGACAGCCGCCGCAGGGCAAAGCGCTGATGCCGGGCCAGCGCGCGTTCGATCCGCCCGCGCCCCAGCCCGTCGGACCGCGATGTCAGCCATGTCTGGTGCCGCGTCAGCCGTTCCAGCCGCGCCGCCGCCAGCGCCGGCCGCCAGCCGGGTCCGCGCCCGTTGCCCTGCCGGGTCAGCCACTGCCCGACCCACAGCGCGGCGGCCCGCTGGGCCGCGGGGCTGGCCACGGCGGCCAGATCGTCGAGGAAAGCAAAACTCTGACGGGTGGCTTCCGCCGCGGGCATATCTGCCGTGATGTCCCAGATCGACCGCCCGGGCTGCGCCACCGCCTCGCCCAGCCCGAACCGGCCCGCAAGAAGCGCCCGGCCACGTTCGGGATCGCCCAGCACCGCCCAGGCCGGATCGACGCTCAGCGCCACCCGGCGCCGCATGGGCCCGGACAGACGCGCCGCCAGCCGGTCGGCCCAGGTCACGCGATAAAGATTGGCAATGGCATCGGCCCGCGGGGGCATGGGGCAAAACCCCTTTCAGTCAGCGTTCTTGAGCCCGGACCATAGGGCCCGGACCCGCCCCTGTCATCGGGCAAATGGATCAGCCCGGCAGCCGCAGCCGGGTCATGAAAAAGCCGTCCATGCCGCCGCGATCCGCCCAATAATCGGGCCGCAGGCGGATGCCTTCCGGCCCCGCCCATTCGGGCTCCACCCCCGCCAGATCAGGCCCCGCCAGATCGGGCAGGTCGACCGCCAGCCCCGGATGCCGGTCCAGCGCGGCGCGGATCTGGGCCTCGCCTTCTTCGGGCAGAAGCGAACAGGTGCAGAAGACCAGCCGCCCGCCCGGCGCAAGAAGCCCGAGCGCGCGGTCGATCAAGGCCGCCTGCAGCGCCACCAGCGGCTTCAGATCCGCCGCCGATTTCACGAACGGCAGATCCGGGTGGCGCCGGATCGTGCCAGTGGCCGAACAGGGCGCGTCCAGCAGCACCGCCTCGAAAGGCCCGCCCGCCCAGTCCAGCGCATCCGCCGCAACCACCGTGGCGGTCAGCCCGGTGCGGGTCAGGTTCTGATGCAGCCGGGCCAGACGCGTCTCAGACAGATCGAGCGCGGTGACCGCCGCGCCCGCCGCCGCCAGTTGCAGCGTCTTGCCGCCCGGGGCCGCGCACAGGTCCAGCACGGTTTCGCCCGCCTGCGGTGCCAGAAGCCGCGCGGGCACTGCCGCCGCCGCGTCCTGCACCCAGAATGCGCCCGTCTCATACCCCGGCAGCGCCGACACCCGGCCCGGATCCGCCAGCCGGACGGACCCGGTGGGCAGAACGATGCCCCCCACCGCGTCGGCCAGCGTCGCGGCATCGCCGCGCGCGGTCAGGTCGAGCGGCGCCCCGGCGGCATGAGCCGTCTCGATCACGGCAGTCAGACGCCCGCCATAGGCCGATTGCACCCGTCCGCGCAGCCAACCCGGCAGGCGCTGCGCGTGCTGGCGGGCCCAGATCTCGGGCCCGGCTTCGACCGCATTGCGCAGCACCGCATTGGCCAGCCCCTTCAGGCGCGCGGTACGCGGATCGGCCCCGATCAGGGCCACGGCGCTGTCCACGACCCCATGCGGCGCCTCGTCCAGCAGGCACAACTCAACCACCGCAAGACGCAGGATCATCCGCGCGGCGGGGGGTGGCGGCTTGCGCAGGAAAGGTTTCAGCACCGCATCCGCCGGCGCCAGATGGCGCAGCACCGCGATGGCAAGACGCTGCGCCCGGGCGCGGTCTTCAGGCGCGAGCCCGGCCAGCGGTCCGTCCGCATCGTCGATGGCGGCGCTCAGAAGCTCCCCGCGATCCAGCACCGCCTCCAGCAGGCCAAGCGCCCCGCGCCGCGCCGTCAGGCCGGTCCGCGCCGGTCCCTTGCCTGTCTGTGCTGCCATGGCTGCGGCCCTTCCGCCCTTGCGATCTCAGGGCCCCGCCGTATATCACCCCAAGCTGAGCCACAAGGAGGCCGCCATGCCCCGCCCCGATTTCGACGCCCTGCCCGAAGCCGCCCAACGCGCGCTGCGCGAAGCCGAAGAGCGGCGCAAGAAGACCGCAGAGCTGGAGCTGCCCACCGAACTGGGGGGCCGCGACGGCCCCGAACCGGTGCGCTATGGCGATTGGGAGAAAAAGGGCCTGGCCATCGATTTCTAGGCCGGACCCGCGCGCGGCGAACCCGGGCGCGCGCGCCGTCAGCCGGTTCAGCCCAGCCCCAGAACGTCCAGCATGGAATAATGCCCCGGCGCCCGCCCCCGCGCCCAGAGCGCCGCCTTCAGCGCCCCGCGCGAAAAAACCCGCCGGTCCGATGCCACATGGCGCAGCGTGATGCGTTCGCCATCGGCAGCAAACATCACGTCATGTTCGCCGATAATATCGCCGCCCCGGATCGCGTGAAACCCGATCGCCCCGCGCTGACGGGCGCCCGTGATCCCGTCGCGCGCCCGGTCGCTGACCGCGTCCAGATCAACGCCACGCCCGTCGGCCGCCGCCTGTCCCAGCATCAGCGCCGTACCCGACGGGGCGTCTACCTTGTGACGGTGATGCGCCTCGATCACCTCGATGTCATAGTCGTCGTCCAGCGCCGCGGCGACCATGCGGGTCAGCGTAACCAGCAGGTTCACCCCCAGGCTCATATTCCCCGCCCGCACCACGACGCCCCGCTTTGCGGCGGCGTCGACACTGGCGATATCGGCGGCAGTCATGCCGGTGGTGCCGATGATATGCGCCACGCCCGCATCCGCGGCCAGCGGTGCCAGCGCCACCGTCGCGGCCGGAGCGGTAAAGTCGATCACCGCATCGGCGCCGCGCAATGCCGCGGCCACATCGTCGGTCACCACGATCCCGGACGCAGCGCCGCCCATCTGCGTGCCCAGATCCCGGCCCACCCAGTCATGACCCGGCCGCTCCACCGCGCCCGCCAGCCGCGCCTTGCCGCTGTCCCGCACCGTTTCGACCAGCATCCGGCCCATGCGGCCCGATACGCCCATGATCACGATTGCGCAGGGATCAGCCATGTTTCGCGTCCTTCTTTTTCAGCTTCCGCCCGTCCTACAAGGCCCGCGCAGGCTTGGCAAAGCCTGTTGCGGCGGCAAGGTGGATCCACTACATGGCGCAGATGGTACGAAACAAGCATCATGACGGCGCGGGGCCTTCGCAAAGGCAGCTGCGCGTGGGCGAACTGATCCGGCGCACGCTGTCGGATGTGCTGTTGCGCGGGGACGTTCACGACCCCGACCTGAACCGCATGTCGATCACCGTGGGCGAAGTCCGCACCTCGCCCGATCTGCGCGTGGCGACCGCCTATGTGCTGCCGCTGGGCGGGCACGGGGCCGAAGACGCGCTGGCCGCCCTGCGCCGCAACAAGCATGAATTGCGGCGGCTGGTGAACAAGGGGCTGACGCTGAAATTCTCGCCCGATCTGCGGTTTGCCATCGACGAAACCTTCGACCGGATGGACGACACCCGGCGGCTGTTTTCGTCCGATGCGGTGCGCCGCGACCTGGATCAGCCGGACTAAGCCCGTGGCGCGCAGGAAGAAGGGGCGCGAGGTCTCGGGCTGGCTCGTCATCGACAAGCCGGCGGGGATCACGTCGAACGCCGTCGTCAACAAGGTCCGCTGGGCCTTCGACGCCCAGAAAGCCGGGCATGCGGGCACGCTCGACCCCGATGCCACTGGCGTCTTGGCCATCGCCCTGGGCGAGGCGACAAAGACCGTGCCCTTCATCACCGATGCGTTGAAAGCCTATCGCTTCACCGTGCGGCTTGGTGTGTCCACCGACACAGACGATGCGGATGGCCGGGTTCTGGCCACCACCGGCCGGCGCCCGTCGGACGCGGAGATCGACGAAGCGCTCGGGGCCTTTGTCGGCGATATCGAGCAGGTTCCGCCGCTTTATTCCGCCGTGAAGATCGATGGCGAGCGCGCCTATAAGCTGGCCCGCGACGGCGAAACGCCCGAACTGTCGGCCCGGCCGCTTTACGTCGAAAGCCTGACCCGCGTGGCGCGCGAAGATGCCGATCACGTGACGCTGGACATGGTCTGCGGCAAGGGCGGCTATGTGCGTGCCATTGCCCGCGATCTGGGCGAAGCTCTGGGCTGTCTGGGCCATGTGCGCGAATTGCGCCGCATCTGGTCGGGTCCGTTCGACGCCGAAGACGGGCTGAGCCTGGACCAGATCGAAGCCGAAGCGAAGGACCCGGCACTGGACCGGTTCCTGCTGCCGCTCGAAACCGGGCTGGCGGATCTGCCCGAACTGCCCTGCCCGCCCGAGGCCGCCGCGCGCCTGCGGCACGGCAACCCCGGTCAGGTAACGCGCGGGGCGGAATATGGCGAAGAGGCCTGGGCCTCCTGCGACGGCCGCCCCATTGCCGTGGGCATCTATCGCGCCGGCGAACTGCATCCGACCCGGGTCTTCAACCTTCCCTGAGCCATCGCCCGCGCCGGATCGCGTGAACGTGTCACGGGACTCGGCCGAAATAGGATAAGGTGTGCGTCAGGGGCGCGGGCCCGGGCTTCGCCGCGCCTTTGCGCCTGCGCCGCATCCCGCGGATCGGCACTGCACCCGTCCGAAGTCCACCAAGGGAGGACTGAGACATGGTCAAGACAATCGGAAACCCCCTCACATGGACGGTGCATGCCGCCGGATCCGTGGGCGGCCACATGGCCGATGCGACGCTGCGCATGGGCGGCAGCGTCCGGTCGGAGCCGGTGATCCGGAAGCTCACCTATGCGGATCTGATGACATCGCTGCGCGAAGGCATGGACGATTTCGCCGCGATGCGCAGCGATGTGGTCTTCGTTGTGCTGTTTTACCCGCTGATCGGCGCCCTGATGGCCTGGATGGCCATGAACAATTCGATGGTGCCCTATATCTTTCCGCTGGCATCGGGCTTTGCCCTGGTCGGACCCTTCGCCGCCACCGGTCTTTATGAAATGAGCCGCCGCCGCGAAGCGGGCCTGCCCACCAACTGGCGCCACGCCTTCGATCCGCTGCGCTCGCCCTCCTTCGCGCCGATCCTGGGGCTGGGCCTGTATCTGGGCGGGATCTTCCTGGCCTGGATGATCACCGCCGGGATCATTTATCATCTGACCCTTGGCGCCGTGCCCGGCCACGAAACCGGATCGTTCCTGAGCGACGCGGCCAATACCGAAGCGGGCTTCACCATGGGTGCCATCGGCATTCTGGTCGGTGCGGTCTATGCGGCGGTGGTGCTGGCGATTTCGGTGGTGTCCTTCCCGCTTCTGGTGGATCGCGATATCGGCCTGCCCATGGCGGTCGCAACGTCGCTGCGGGTGACGCGGCAAAACCCCGGCCCGGTCCTTGCCTGGGGCGTGATCGTGGCGGCGTTGCTGGTCATCGGGTCGCTGCCGTTCTTCCTGGGTCTGATCGTGGTGATGCCGGTGCTCGGCCACGCCTCGTGGCATCTGTACCGCAAGGCAATCGCTCCGCTCTGACCGCCCGCTTGCGCCACGGGGCGCAATCGCGCAAGAGAGGCCATGATCGAACGGACCTTCCAGAAGGGCGACGCCGCCTCTGTCGCCCTTTATTCCGATTGTGAGGGCTATCGCTATAGCCTGACCCGCGTCTGGGATCCCGACGGGCCCCGGGCATTGTTTGTCATGCTGAACCCGTCCACCGCGACCGAGCGCCAGAACGACCCCACGGTGGAACGCTGCGAACGCCGGGCGCGCACGCTGGGCTTCGGCGCCTTCCGGGTGTGCAACATCTTCGCCTGGCGGGCCACCGATCCGCGCGACATGCGCGCCCAGAACGACCCGACGGGACCCGGCAACGACGCCGCCATCGCCGATGGCTGCGCCTGGGCCGACAAGGTTGTCTGCGCCTGGGGCACCCACGGCGCGCATCTGAACCGCGGCGCGCAGGTGGAACGGCTGATCCGCGCCACCGGCGCGCCGCCGCATCATCTGGGGCTGTCGAAGGACGGCCACCCCAAGCACCCGCTTTATATCGCCTATGCCCAGCCGTTGATCGCGTGGCCGGACCGGACCGCATAGACCGAATTCCCGCTGTGCCGGACGGGCAAAACCCCCCTTTCCATCCCGGCCCTTTTCCCCTATACGCGCGCATCCGCCAGAAATCGGCGGCACACTCTCCAAGGCCCTGCTGGACGACATCCCGGCTTGCGCCATTCACCCTTCCATTCAAGGAGACCCCGATGTCGATCACCGTGGAAGAAAAAGCACGTGTCATGAAGGAATACGCAACCAAGGACGGCGACACCGGTTCGCCCGAAGTCCAGGTTGCCATCCTGACCTCGCGGATCGCGACGCTGACGGAACACTTCAAGACGCACAAGAAAGACAACCACTCGCGCCGTGGTCTGCTGAAGCTGGTGGCCCAGCGCCGCAAGCTTCTGGACTATCTGCGCGGCAAGGACGAGGCCCGCTATCAGGACCTGATCCAGCGCCTGAGCCTGCGCCGCTAAGCCTTTCGGAAACGCGCCGCATCCCGGCGCGTTTTCCATATCTGCCGGACGGACCCGATAGGGCCCGACGGACCGCGCGTTTCCCTCGGGCCCCAAGGGAGGAACGCCAGAACGTCACGACGGGGCCACGGGCATGGGGCCCGTACGCAACCAGGCAGCAGGAGGGTCCTGCGGCCAGAATAGGAACGAACATGTTCGACGTTAAAACCAAATCCATGCAATGGGGCGAAGAGACCCTGACACTTGAGACGGGCAAGGTTGCCCGCCAGGCCGACGGGACCGTCATCGCCACGCTGGGCGAAACCAGCGTCATGGCCAACGTGACCTTCGCGAAAGAGCCGAAGCCGGGTCAGGATTTCTTTCCGCTGACCGTCCACTACCAGGAAAAATACTA
>JAGQRU010000109.1 GCA_020425105.1 Paracoccaceae bacterium | reverse complement strand
TGCGCCCCGCCATGGCGACCGTCGCCGTCTTCACCATGATCCCGATCTGGAACGACCTGTGGTTCCCGCTGATCCTTGCGCCCGCCGAAGAGGTGAAGACCCTCACGCTTGGCAGCCAGGTCTTCATCGGACAGTTCGTGACCGACTGGAACGCGGTGCTGTCGGCGCTTTCGATGGCGATCCTGCCGGTGATGATCCTCTACGTGATCTTCTCGCGGCAACTGATCCGCGGCATCACGAGCGGTGCGGTGAAATGAGGGTTCTCGTCGCCGGTCTCGGGAACATGGGGCGGAGCCATGCTCTGGCGCTCCATGCCCACCCGGAGGCGGAAATCGTCGGGCTGGTGAACCGGTCCGAAGTCGATCTGCCCGCGCCGCTGCAAGGTTATCGGATGCACCGGGACTTCCATGCAGCCCTGGCCGAAACCCGGCCCGATCTCGTGGTGGTCGCCACCTACACCGACACCCATGCCGATTATGCCATCGCGGCGATGGAGGCGGGCGCCCATGTCTTCGTCGAAAAGCCGCTGGCGACGACGGCGGCGGATGCGGCGCGGGTGACCGCCACCGCGCGGCGGCTGAACCGCAAGCTCGGCGTTGGCTATATCCTGCGCCACCACCCGAGCTGGCAGCGGCTTATCGCCGAAGCGCGCGATCTCGGGGGGCCTTACGTCTTTCGGCTGAACCTTAACCAGCAGTCGCATGGCGCCACCTGGGAAACCCACAAGGCGCTGATGCAGACCACGTCGCCCATCGTCGATTGCGGTGTGCATTACGTCGACGTGATGTGCCAGATCACGGATGCCACCCCCGTCCGCGTCCAGGGCATCGGCGCGCGGCTGTCGGATGAGATCCCCGCCGGGATGTATAATTACGGCCAGTTCCAGGTCGCTTTTGCCGACGGTTCCGTGGGCTGGTATGAGGCCGGCTGGGGTCCGATGATGTCGGAAACCGCGTTCTTCGTGAAGGATGTGATCAGCCCCAACGGCGCCGTCAGCATCACCGATGCCAACAAGGGCGCATCGGACGATATCGACGGACACACGAAAGTCGGGGGCCTTCTGGTGCATCGCCCCGGCGATGACCGGCTGATCGCGCTGCCCGACGAACCCGGCCACCAGGCGCTTTGCGACGCTGAACAGGCGTGGATGGTCCACGCCATTCGGACCGACGCCGATCTCACCCGACACATGCGCGATGCGGAACAATCGCTGCGCATTTGCCTTGCCGCGGATGAAAGCATCCGCACCGGAAACCCCGTTTCACTTGGAGACCTCTCATGACTGCTCTCACGCTCACCAATGTCAACAAGTCCTTTGGCTCCGTGCATGTCCTGAAGGACATCAACCTGACCGTCGAGGAGGGCGAGTTCGTCGTCTTCGTCGGCCCCTCCGGCTGCGGAAAATCGACCCTCCTGCGGGTGATCGCGGGGCTTGAGGATGCCACATCGGGCACCATCGATATCGGCGGCGACGTGGTGAACACCGTTCCGCCCGCCAAGCGCGGCATTGCCATGGTGTTCCAGTCCTACGCGCTCTATCCGCACCTGACGGTCAAGGACAATATGGGGCTGGGGCTGAAGCAGGAAGGCCAGCCGAAGCCGGTGGTTGACGAGCGCGTCGCCAAGGCCAGCAAGATGCTTGATCTCGACCGCTATCTGCAGCGCCGCCCGGCGGAGCTTTCGGGCGGTCAGCGCCAGCGCGTCGCCATTGGACGGGCCATCGTGCGCGATCCGAAACTGTTTCTCTTCGACGAACCGCTTTCGAACCTCGATGCGGCGCTGCGCATGAATACCCGGGTGGAAATCGCCGCGCTGCACCGTACGCTTTCGGCTTCGATGATCTACGTCACCCACGACCAGATCGAGGCCATGACGCTCGCCGACAAGATCGTCGTGCTGCGCGACGGGCGGATCGAGCAGGTGGGCTCGCCCATGGAGCTTTACAACAACCCGGCCAACCGCTTCGTCGCGAGCTTTCTCGGGTCGCCGTCGATGAATTTTCTCGAAAAATCCGTGGCGGGTCTGGCACCTGGTCAGACGCTGGGCATCCGCCCCGAACATCTGAACCTGTCGGAAACCGGTCAGATCAGGGGCAGGGTGACCCATGTCGAACGTTTGGGCGGCGACACCAACCTGCTGGTGGCGACAGACGCGGGCGAGATGCTGACGGTCCGGCTGTTCGGTCAGAACAACACAGAGGTCGGCGCAACCATCGGCCTCGCCTTCGACCCGGCGAATGCGTTCTACTTCAATGATCAGGAAGATCGCATCTATCAGGCAGCGGCCTGAAAATCGGTGCAAGCGTCAGCATGCGGGACGGGTCGTGCCATGGCGGTTTGGGTGCTCGGTCCCCGCATTTGGCGGGCCGCAATACTCGACCGCGCCGCACGGCAAGGAAGTCCGCGTGTCTGGAAAGCCTTTAGGAACGCGACAGGTTTGTGCCACCGGTTCGGACCTGTTCCAACGGGTTCAGTTCTTCGACAGATGATCGCGAACGCAAACAGGCGGCGACAGCGCTGTCTGTTTGCGGATGCCGGAACATCTCCGTGCGTTCAGCCGCAGCGTTCTGAAAATACGCGGCCTGTCCCTGAGGCCTTGGCTTCTTCTGGGCGCGCTGAAAGTCCCGCAACTCGTCTCCGGCACAGGCCATGTGTCCCGCGTCCTGCCCGACATGGTCCGGGACGGCACGAGATCCTCGCGTCTCGCATGCCGCGCAGTTTGCACAGGGCGTCACCGATCGGCACCGGCGATGACGGTCGCGTGTCGTCTAGGCCGGGCTGAGCGCCACCAGATCGGCGAAATCGGCGAACAGGTGGGTGTGGGGGATCTCGGTCACCGGGCTGCGGCGATAGCCGCCCTCATACAGCGCGAAGGGAACGCCCAGGGCCTGCGCGGTGGCGCTGTCGACCTCGCTATCGCCAACGAACAGACCGGTGCCCGCGCCCAGCCGGTCGAAGGCCATACGCAGCGGGGTCGGGTCCGGCTTCTTCACCGCCAGCGTGTCGCCGCCGATGACCACGTCCATGAACTCCGCCAGATCCAGCGCGGCCAGAATCGCCCGGGACGGGCCTTCGGGCTTGTTGGTGCACAGCCCCATGGGCACGCCCTGTGCGGCCAGACGGTGCAGCGCGGCGTGGACACCGGGATAGACGGTCGTGCGCACCGCCGGTTCGGCATTGTAGAACCGCAGGAAACCGGCGACCAGATCGGCGTGGCGCGCCGGATCGGCCGGGAGATCCACCGCCTGCATCACCCGTTCCACCAGCTTGGGCACGCCATTGCCGATGAAGGACCGGGTCTGGTCGAAGGTGATGTCGGGCAGGCCTTCGGCCCGCAGCAGGTTCAGCGCCGCGGCGTGCAGGTCCGGGGCGCTGTCGATCAGGGTGCCGTCCAGATCGAAGACAATCGCGGTCATGCGGAGTCTTTCCATTTGATCGAACAGCCCATGGACGGGATCTGATCCTTCGGCCCATGGCCCGTGCGGGCCACTTGCAGCATCGCTTCGAACAGATCGCGGGGCACGTCATCCGCGGCGGCCGCCTTACGCGACGCATCGAGGCGCCCGCGATATTGCAGCTTCAGATCGGCGTTGAAGCCGAAGAAATCCGGGGTGCAGGCCGCGCCATAGGCGCGCGCCACAGTCTGGTCGGCATCCTGAAGATAGGGGAAGGAAAACCCGCGCGTCTGCGCCATGACCGCCATCTTGTCGAAGCTGTCCTCGGGATAGGCGTCGGCATCGTTCGAACAGATGGCCGCCACGCCGATGCCTTCGGCCTGCAGATCCCGCGCGTCGCGCAGGATCCGGTCCAGTACCGCCAGCACATAGGGGCAGTGATTGCAGATGAACATCACCAGCGTGCCCCGCGGTCCGGCCAGATCGGCCAGCCGGTGCGTGCGTCCGTCGGTGCCGGGAAGGGCGAAATCCGCCGCCGTCCAGCCGAAATCGCAGATGGGTGTTTCCACGGCCATTATTCGAACTCCATTTCCGCAAAGACCACACCGGCATTCTTGGTGGCCAGTTCTTCGAACGTGTCCAGATGCGCATAGGGGCTCTGGTCCACATAATAGGCATCTTCAAGGCTGCCGCCCGCTTCCAGATGCGCGCCGATCTTTTCGCGCAGATACACCAGATAATCGCGCGTATACCGGCGCACCTGCGCCATATTCGTCGGATGCCCGTGCCCCGGGATCACATACACCGCGCCCAGCGGTTCGAACGCCGTTTCCCAGGTGTCGATCCAGCAGCTTGTGCAGGTTTCCGAAAAGATCGGCGGCATGCGTTCGTGAAAGGCCAGATCGCCGGCGAGGATCAGTTTCTCTTCGGGCAGCCAGACCTGAATGTCGCCGGGCGAATGCGCCGGGCCCAGATGCAGGACCTCGATCACCATGTCGCCCATGGCGATCAGTTCATGTTCGGTGAAGGTGCGTGACGGGCCCTGAAGCCGCGTGCCGTCGGCCTTGTCGCGGTTATAGCCCTTCATGCCTTCCAGGATCTGATAGCCGTATTCCTCGAACTCCGCGGCGGCCTCTGCATGGGCCAGGATCTCCACCCCCTGATCGGCCCAGTAGGAGTTGCCCAGCATCGCGTGCCCCTGGCCGTTTTCATTGATGACCAGCTTGACGGGCTGATCGGTCACGGCCTTGATTTCGGCATGCAGGGCTTCGGCCAGCGACGCCGCCGCGCCGCCGTTGATCACGATGACGCCGTCGCCGGTGACGATGAAGCTGAGATTGTTGTTGTGGCCGCTGTTTTCATAGGTCGGCGGCGCGGTGGCGCCGATCGCGGAAAACACGTTCGGGATCACTTCGACCGGTTTGGAATAAAGCAGGGACTGCGGATACTGGTCGGCGATGTCTTCGCTGGCCCAAAGCGGGGCGGCGGTCAGGGTCAGGCAAAGCACGGCGGTCAGGCGCGGCATGGCGGGTCCTCCTCGATACGTCAGGCGACGGTGCTGAGCCGCGCCGCCAGATCGGCGGCGCCGCCGATCTCGGTATATGTATTCACACATTGCGTTGCGTCGGAAAGGTCTTCATGCCGCGTGTAGTGCGAGGGGCAGGCCAGAACCGCGAGCCCGGCGGCCCGCGCGGCCCGCACGCCGATATGGCTGTCTTCCAGCGCCACACAATCGGCGGGGGGAAGTCCCAGACGTTTCAGGGCCAGACGATAGACATCGGGCGCGGGCTTGTTCGCCGCGACCTCGTCGCCCGCCGCGATTACGTCGAAGACCTGAAAGGCGGGCCGCCCGAAGACCGCGTCGCACAAGGCCACCACATTGACGCGCCCGGCGCTGGTGGCCACGGCGAGCGTCAGCCCCGCGCGCGCGGCATCGTCGATCAGGTCCGCAATCCCGGGGCGCAGCTGCACGCCGCCTCCCGCCAACAGGCGCCCATAGCGGGCGGTCTTCGTGCGGTAGAGCGCGGCGATCAGGCCGGGATCCGGGGCGCGGCCCAGATGGTCGCGCATCCAGACCGCCAGACGGGCCCGGCTGCCGGCGGTCTGCAGCAGGTCGCCATAAAGCGCTTCGTCCCACTGCCAGTCCAACCCATGCGCGGCGAAGGTGTCGTTGAACGACTGGCGGTGCAGTTCTTCGGTTTCGGCCAGCGTGCCGTCAACGTCGAAGATAAGCGCCTTAAGGCTCACGCGGCTGCCCGGGCGCCTTCGGCCGCGGCGCGGATTGCGGCGATATTGGCCCCATAAGGCGCGGGATTGTCCACCGACCCGCCCTTGAACACCGCCGATCCGGCAACCAGCACATCGGCCCCGGCTGCGGCGACCAGCGGCGCGGTGTCGGGCGTCACGCCGCCATCGATTTCGATATGCACCGGGCGGTCGCCGATCATGGCGCGCAGCTTGCGCACCTTGTCCGTCATGTCGATGAATTTCTGGCCGCCGAACCCGGGGTTCACGGTCATCACACAGATCAGGTCGGTCAGGTCGAGCAGATTGTCCACCGCTTCCGCCGGAGTGCCCGGATTCAGCGCGACGCCCGCTTTCATCCCCGCGCCGCGGATCGCCTGAAGCGTGCGGTGAATATGCGGCCCGGCTTCCACATGCGCGGTCAGCACGTCCGCGCCGGCTTCGGCATAGGCGTCGATATAAGGATCGACCGGGGCGATCATCAGATGCACATCCATCACCGTTTTCACATGCGGGCGGAAGGCTTTGACGGCAGGGGGGCCGAAGGTCAGGTTGGGCACGAAATGGCCGTCCA
>JAGQRU010000108.1:35444-35693 GCA_020425105.1 Paracoccaceae bacterium | reverse complement strand
GGACACCGAACCGATGCTGTTCGTCAATGACCACCAGCCGCAGATCGGCAAAGGCGACATCGGCCTGAAACACTGCATGGGTGCCGACCAGAAGGTCGATCCGGCCAGCCGCCAAATCGGCCAGCTTCGCGGCCCGCGCCGCCCCATTGTCGCGCCCGGTCAGCACCTCAAGCCGGACCCCGGCAGCGGCCACCAGCGGCGCCAGTCCCGCCGCATGCTGGCGGGCCAGTATCTCCGTCGGCGCCATCA
>JAGQRU010000108.1:0-35396 GCA_020425105.1 Paracoccaceae bacterium | reverse complement strand
GCGTCTTGCCCGCGCCCACATCGCCTTGCAGCAGGCGGTTCATCCGTTCGGGCGCGGCCATGTCGGCCAGAATTTCGGCAACCGCACGCTCTTGCGCCCGGGTCGGCGCATAGGGCAACGCCCGCAGCACCTTGTGCCGCAGCCGCCCGTCGCTTGGATTGCGCCGCCCGATCTGACGCCGCAGCCCCTGCCGGGCGAGGGCAAGCGTTACCTGATGGGCAAAGATTTCGTCATAGGCCAGCCGTTCGCGCGCGGGCGCCGACGCCGCCAGATCCGCGGCTGAGGCCGGCGCGTGCGCGGCATGCAGCGCCGCGGCAAAGCCCGGCCAGCCGCGGCGGGCCAGAAGCGGGGGGTCGATCCATTCCGCCAGATCCGGCAACAGCGCCAGCGCCCCCTGCACCGCCTTGGTCATGGTCTTCAACGTCACACCGGCAGTCAGGGGATAAACCGGCTCGAACTCTGGCAGCGTCTTTGCCTGATCGGCGGGCAGAACATAGTCCGGGTGCGCCATCTGCGCATGGCCGTCGAACAGTTCCAGTTTGCCGGACACCACCCGCGTGGCGCCCACCGGCAACAGGTCTTCAAGATACCCGGCATGGGGGCGGAACCAGATGAGGGTCAAAGTGGTCTGGGCGTCCTGCACCAGAACCCGGTACGGGCGCCCCTTCTGCTGCGGCGGCATGTGGCGCAGCACCGTGACCGCCACGGTCACCGTCGCGTGGGCCGGGGCGCCTTGCACTGTCGGGCGCGGCTGCCGGTCCACCCCGCTGCTGGGCAGCGTGAACAAAAGATCGCGCGGCCGGGAAATCTGCATCTGAGCCAGCGCCTGCGCCGTGCGCGGCCCCACTCCGGTCAGGCTGGTCAGCTCGGCAAAGAGCTTGAAAAGCGGCTCGGGCCGCCCGGTCATGACGCGCCGATCAGGGCCAGCCAGCCCTCTTCATCAAGCGTGTCGATGCCCAGAGCCTCCGCCTTGGCGGCCTTGGATCCCGCCCCGGGACCTGCCACCACCAGATCGGTTCTCTTTGACACCGACCCCGCGACCTTCGCGCCCAGCGCTTCGGCGCGGGCCTTCGCTTCGGCGCGGGTCATCTTTTCCAGATTGCCGGTAAAGACCACGGTCTTGCCCGCCAGCGGAGAATCCGCGGCCTGCGACGCCACCACCGGCTGCACATCCAGTTGCGTCAGAAGACGGTCGATGGACGCCCTCTCCGCCTCTTGCGTCAGCGTCGTCACCAGCGCGTCGGCCATCACCGCGCCGATCCCGTCGATGCTTAAAAAGACCTCCATCGCGTCGGGGTCGGCCGCTGCGGCATCGACCGCAAGGCTCAGCGCCTCCCAGGAGCCGAAATGGCGGGCCAGAAGCTTCGACGCGGCCTCGCCGATATGGCGGATGCCCAGCGAAAACAGCAGCCGGTCCAGCGGGATCCGCCGTTTGTCATCGATGGCGGCAAACAGGTTATCCGCGGATTTTTCGCCCCACCCGTCGCGGTTTTTCAGCTGCTGCAGCCCCGCGCCGAACCGCGATCTGAGGGTGAAGATATCGGCGGGTTCCGCGATCCAGCCGTCTTCGGCGAATTGTTCGACCTGCTTGGCGCCCAGGCCTTCGATGTCGAAAGCGGCCCGCGATACGAAATGCTTCAGCTTTTCGACCGCCTGGGCTGGGCAAATGAGCCCGCCGGAACACCGCCGCACCGCATCGCCTGGCTCGCGCGGCGCGTCCGATCCGCAGCGCGGACAGGTCTGCGGAAACACGAAGGGCTGGGCCTCTGCAGGGCGGCGCGCCAGATCGACATCGGCCAGCTTCGGGATCACATCGCCGGCGCGGTAGACCTGCACCCAGTCGCCGACACGGATGTCCTTGCCGTCGCGGATGGGCAGGCCATTGGCATCGCGCCCGGCAATATAGTCTTCGTTGTGCAGCGTGGCATTGGACACGACAACGCCGCCAACCGTGACCGGCGCCAGCCGCGCGACGGGGCTGAGCGCGCCTGTGCGCCCGACCTGAATGTCGATCGCCTCCAGCCGGGTCCAGGCTAGTTCCGCCGGAAACTTGTGGGCGATGGCCCAGCGGGGCGTGGTCGACCGCAGGCCCAGCCGGTCCTGATAGGCCAGGCTGTCGACCTTATAGACGACACCATCAATGTCATAGCCAAGTGTGGCGCGCTGTGCTTCGATGGCCCGGTAATGGTCCAGCAGCATCTCGGGCCCGGTACAGCGCATGGTCAGCGGATTGATCGAAAAGCCCAAAGCCGCCAGCCGGTCGAGCGCGTCTTTTTGCGTTTCCGCCAGCGGCGCCGACACCACGCCCCAGCCATAGGCAAAGAACCGCAGCGGGCGCCCTTCGGTGATGCTTGCATCCAACTGGCGCAGGGACCCGGCCGCCGCGTTGCGCGGATTGGCGAAAACCTTGTCGCCTGCTGCCGCCTGACGCGCATTCAGCGCCGCGAAATCGTCGTGATGCATATAGACCTCGCCCCGCACCTCGAGCACATCGGGCGCATCGGTCAGGGTCTGGGGAATATCGGCAATCGTGCGCGCATTGGCGGTCACGTTTTCACCCACGCTGCCATCGCCGCGCGTGGCCGCGTGGATCAGCCGGCCCGCTTCATAGCGCAGCGACAGCGACAACCCGTCGATCTTCGGTTCCGCCGTGAATGTCAGCGGCGCTTCGGGCGCGAGGCCCAGATATTTGCGCACCGACCGGTCGAATTCGGCCACGTCTTCATCGCTGAAAGCGTTGCCCAAAGACAACATCCGCTTTTCATGCGCGACCTTGGAAAAGCCCTCCGCAACCGGCGCGCCCACCTGATCGGTCGGGCTATCCGCGCGCTTCAGATGCGGGAACCGCTGCTCTATCGCCGTGTTGCGGCGCTTCAGACGGTCATATTCCGCGTCGGAAATCTCGGGCGCGTCCTGGGTGTGATAGGCGTCGTTGGCACGCGCAAGCGCCGCAGACAGGGCCTTCAATTCGGCCCGCGCGGCGGCTTCATCCAGGTTTTCGATCTTGGTTTCTGCCACGCCATCCCCCGTCCCGGTCTGGACAAGGTGATAGGGGGCCTTCGGGGCGGCGTCCAGCACCCCGGGAGCCCCAATCGGCGGGTATCAGGCCTGCATGGCGACGGCA
The DNA here is from genome assembly GCA_020425105.1 of Paracoccaceae bacterium. GTDB lineage: Bacteria > Pseudomonadota > Alphaproteobacteria > Rhodobacterales > Rhodobacteraceae > Meridianimarinicoccus. The sequence continues at coordinate 32,272 of JAGQRU010000108.1, read as the reverse complement.
GCGGCGCCCTGGCTTTCCGGATCGCGCAGCACGTAGCCGCGGCCCCAGACCGTTTCGATATAATTGTCGCCACCGGTGGCCTGGCTGAGCTTCTTGCGCAGCTTGCAGATGAACACGTCGATGATTTTCAGTTCCGGTTCATCCATGCCACCGTAAAGATGGTTCAGGAACATCTCTTTCGTCAGGGTCGTCCCCTTGCGCAGCGAAAGCAGCTCAAGCATCTGATATTCCTTGCCGGTCAGGTGTACCGGGGTATCGCCCGCCGACACGGTCTTGGCATCCAGATTGACGATGATCTTGCCGGTCCGGATCAGCGATTGCGAATGTCCCTTCGACCGGCGGATGATCGCATGGATCCGCGCGATCAGTTCTTCGCGGTGGAACGGCTTGGTCAGATAGTCATCGGCACCGAAGCCAAAGCCCTTGATCTTGTTTTCGGTGTCATCCGCGCCGGACAGGATCAGGATCGGAGTTTCCACCTTCGCCACCCGAAGCTGGCGAAGAACTTCGTGCCCGTTCATGTCCGGCAGGTTGAGATCCAGCAGGATAAGATCGTAGTCGTACAGCTTGGCAAGGTCGATCCCCTCCTCTCCCAGGTCGGTGCAATAGACGTTGAGATTGGCATGAGTAAGCATCAGTTCGATGCTTTTCGAAATCGTCGGATCGTCCTCAACCAGCAGAACACGCATCTTCAGCTCTCCACTCCGGATACAGAATTTACGGTTAACGTGACCAAGAGACGTTAACTGCACGTTACTATGACGGAGTGAAGCACAAAAACAATCTAGAGTTGTCGATATTTTTGCAGGCTCGTCGTTTTCAGCGCTTCCTCGCCATACCGGTCCACCGCCACGGCCCAACTTTCCAGTTCGTCATCCGACAAATGGTACCGATCCTTGGCCTCGTCCTTTGTAAGAAGGCCGAATTTCACCGCTTTGACAACCGTTGCCTTTCGGCTTGCCACCCACCGCTGGGTTTTTGCTGACGGCAAATCTGCGCGCGACAAGGTTGAGCCATCCGGAAGTTTTACAATCCGTGGACCATCCACTTTCTTGAGATACATGATATTTTCCCTCACTAACCACAGTTACTGAAAGTGCGGGACCGTCCTTAATGGGGTCTGAAACAGGCCCTTGATTATGCTTATGATTTTCCTATATTCTGCGCGATCTAAACGCATCTTCGCGCCGCTGCCCGGCACCCCTGCCCCCAGGACGGGGCCCCACACGCGGCTGTCACGCCTCAGAAAAACGCCAGAGCCATCGCCATGACCCATCCGCTGAATTCCCTGGGCTTTGCCAAGCCGCCGTCTGAGACCCGCGTGGTGGTTGCCATGTCCGGGGGCGTGGACAGTTCGGTCGTTGCCGCGCAGCTGGCCGAGGAAGGCTATGACGTGGTGGGCGTGACGCTGCAGCTTTACGACCACGGCGCGGCCCTGGCCAAACAGGGGGCGTGCTGCGCCGGACGCGACATTCATGACGCTCGTCGGGTCGCGGAAGGTATGGGATTCCCCCACTACGTTCTGGATTATGAAAACGTGTTCCGCGACGCCGTGATCGACGAATTCGCCGACAGCTATCTGTCCGGAGCGACTCCGGTGCCCTGCATTCGCTGCAACGAGCGAGTCAAATTCCGCGATCTTCTGGAAACCGCCAAGGATCTGGACGCCGATTGCATGGCCACCGGCCACTATATTCAACGCAAGGTCGGCCCATCGGGCCCCGAACTGCATTCCGCAGCCGACCCCGCCCGCGACCAAAGCTATTTCCTGTTTTCGACCACACCGGAGCAGTTGAGCTATCTGCGCTTCCCGCTGGGCCATTTGCCCAACAAGGACGCGACCCGGGCAATGGCCGCGAAATACGGGCTGGCGGTGGCGGACAAGCCCGACAGCCAGGACATCTGCTTCGTCCCCGACGGCAATTATGCCAGCGTGATCGAAAAGCTGCGCCCCGGCGCGGCGGATCCGGGCGATATCGTCGATATGACCGGCGCTGTTCTGGGCACCCATCGCGGCGTGATTCACTACACCATCGGACAGCGGCGCGGTCTGGGCATCGGCGGCTTGGCCGATCCGCTTTATGTGGTGCGGCTTGACCCGGACAAACGCCAGGTCGTTGTCGGCCCGAAAGAGGCGCTGAGCACCCGGATCGTCCCCGTGCGCGAAATCAACTGGCTGGGCGACGGCGCCTTTGACGGAAAAGACGAATGGCCGGTATCGGTCAAGGTGCGCTCGACCCGTCCGCCCCGCCCGGCCCTGATCCGGCCAACGGGACCGGCGACAGCCGAGGTCGAATTGCTGACGCCCGAAGAAGGTGTCAGCCCGGGGCAGGCCTGCGTTTTCTATGACAGCGACAGCACACGGGTCCTGGGCGGCGGCTGGATCTGGCGCGGGTATTGACGCGCACGGCGCCGATCAGGCGGCAGCAGGCCCGGCGCCGCGGTCAAGACCGTCCAGAACCGCGCGGGCGGCGCGCAGACCCGGCGGATCGCCTCCCGCCCCCAAGGCGGTCATGGTCGCCCGCGCCGCCGCCAGCTGCGCTTCGGGTGCGGACAGCGTGGCGTCGAGCGCCCCGGCCAGCGCTTCGGGCGTACAGGCCGCGCCCAGAAATTCCGGCACGACGCGGCTGTCGGTGACCAGATTGACCAGTGTCACCGTGTCGATCAGGGCCATCCGCTGCATGATCTTCATCGTCAGCCAGGCCATGTCATAGCCGATCACCATCGGCGTTTCCGCCGCCGCCAGTTCCAGCGAAACCGTACCCGACGCCGCCAAGGCCACATCGGCGGCGCGAAACGCGGCGCGCTTTTCCGTCTCATCCTGTCCGTCAAGCACGGTCAGCGGCTGCGGCCAATCGGCGGTCAAATCGCGCACCAATCCGAAAACGCTGGGCGCCGCGGGCAGAACGATCCGCAGATCGGGCCGGGCATCCTTCAACAGGCCGAGCGCCCGCCCGAAGCGGGGCGCAAGACGCGTCACCTCGCCCCGCCGCGACCCGGGCAACGCAAGCACAAGCGGCGCGTTCGCGGGGATCCCGTGCATGGCGCGGAAGGCGGATGCGTCTTCGGCGCTGGCCTGGGGCATAGCGACCACCGGATGGCCGACGAAGTCGCTGCGCATCCCTGCGGCGCGCATCAAGGGCGGCTCGAACGGCAGCAGCGCCAGCACCTGATCCACATGCGGGGCCATTTTCTCCGCCCGTTTCGGCCGCCAGGCCCAGACCGAAGGCGCCACATAATGGACGATGCGGATGGACGGGTCGGCGGCGCGCACGATCCGCGCCACGCGCAGGCAAAAATCGGGACTGTCGATGGTCACCAGCGCGTCAGGCTTGGCCGCAAGAACCGCCGCCGCGGTCTGCGCGATGCGCCGCTTCAGATGGCGGTATTTCGGCAGGATCTCGGCCAGCCCCATGACCGAAAGCTCTTCCATGGGAAACAGGCTGGTCATGCCTTCGCGCTGCATGCGCGGCCCGGCGATCCCCTGAAACCCGATCCCGGGCTCCAGTGCCTTCAGCCCGGCCAGCAAGGCTGCGCCCAACATGTCGCCCGACGGTTCACCCGCGATCAGGAAAAGCGCCGTCACGGGCGTTCCTCTGGCGGCCGCACCCACAGGAAAAGGCCCGCCGCATCGGCCCGGGCAAGCGTCTCGGGCAGATCCAGCACCATCACGCCGCCCGCTTCGATCGCCAGCCCCGCAAGACCGGCCCGCGCCGCCGCATCGACCGTCTGCGGACCGATCACCGGAAGATCCACGCGGCGGTCCTGACCGGGCTTCGGCCCCTTGAAAAACACTCCGCCTGCGCCGGCCGGATCGGGACGGCACGCCCCGGCGCTGTCGGCCACATAGGCCAGCATCCGGTCCGTGCCGGGCGCGGCTTCGACGGCCAGGGCCACGCCCTGCGCCACCACTGCCCCCTGCCCCACATCCGCCGCGGCCAGCGCGGCAACGATCCGCGCCGCACGGGCGGTGTCCTTGCGGTCCCGCTCCGTCGGCTGAACGCGGGTCGGAATGCCCGCGCCGGGCAACAATTCCGGCGCCAGATCATGCGCGGCGCGGATGATGAACCCCTCGCCTTCGAAGATGTTCAGCACCGCGCGCAGCGTGCCATCGTCGCCCCCTTTCATCGCGGCAACGAATTTCGGCGCGAGTGTCACCGTCTTCAGATCGAATTTCGTCGGATCGAGCCGCGGCCGCGCCACAGCGCCCGCAAAGACCAGTTCGTCGACGCCGCTTTTGCGCAGCTCCTTGAACAAAGCGCCCAGCTTTTCGACCCGGAACCGGATCAGCGGCAGACCGTCGGGATTTTCGACCGGAAATCCGTCCATCTCGGCCAGCAGAACCGCGCGCCCCTGCGCCGCCAGCGCGCGGCACAGATGAACCGGCAATTGCCCCCGCCCTGCGATGACACCCACCGGACCGGCCATGCGGATCACCGGGGGGTCAGGAAGTGGCGATCGGATTCCGCCAGCAGGAAGTCCACGATCTCCGTCACATAGGGGCTGGTCGTTTCTTCGCCCAGCCGCCGCACCCGGTCCATGAACGCGCCTTCACCCTGGGCCAGCATCTGGAACGCGGCCCGCAGGGCGGTGATGTCGGACCGGTCAACACCGCGCCGCTTCAGCCCCACGAGGTTCAGCCCATCCAGTTCGCCGCGCGGCGCCTGCACGAGCCCGTAAGGCATCACATCGTTGGTCACCATGGTCACCGCGCCGATGATGGCGCCGCGCCCGATGCGGACAAACTGATGGATGCCCGACAGCCCGCCGATGATCACGTCGTCGGCGATGATGCAATGGCCTGCCAGCGCCGCCTGATTGGCCAGGATCACCCGGTTGCCCACCTGCACGTCGTGGCCCACATGCGCACCGGTCATGAACAGACAATCGTCGCCCACCCGGGTGACACCGCCGCCGCCTTCGGTGCCGGTGTTCATCGTGGCGCCTTCGCGGATGCGGTTGCGTTTTCCGACCACCAGCCGGGTCTTTTCACCTTTGAATTTCAGATCCTGCGGAATCTCTCCGACCACCGCGCCGGGGAAGAGCACGCAGCCTTCTCCGATCTCGGTCTGGCCGGTGACCACCACATGGCTTTTCAGCACCACATCGGCGCCCAGTGACACTTCGGGTCCCACGACGCAAAACGGGCCGATCTCCACCCGGTCGCCGATCACCGCGCCGGGATCGACCACCGATGACGGATGGATCCGGGCTGTGGCCGCGATGCTCACGCCGCGGCTCCGCCGGACCGGTCGATCATGGCCATGAACTCACATTCCGCGGCGACATCGCCGTCCACCGTGGCGCGGCCCAGAAATTTCCACACCTTGCCCCCGCCGCGCAGCGCTTCGACGTGAAGCTCCAGCACGTCGCCCGGAACGACCTTGCGGCGGAATTTGCATTTGTCGATGCCCATGAAATAGACCACCGCGCCCGTGTCGATCAGTTCCAGCGACAGCGACACCATCACCGCCGAGGTCTGTGCCAGCGCTTCCACCAGCAGCACGCCTGGAAAAACCGGCAGACCGGGAAAATGGCCGGCGAATTGCGGTTCGTTCATGGTCACGCATTTGATGCCCACGGCGCTTTTCGACGGCACGATATCGCGGACCTTGTCCACCAGCAGGAACGGATAACGGTGCGGGATCGCCCGCTGGATCAGGTCGATATCTGCGGTGGTGGGGATCGTGTCGCTCATGCTGCTATCCGCTTCCTTGTGCCTTTGGGCAATGGCCTAGCAACTGGCACCGCGGGAAACAAGCGTGACCGGCGGGCGCGGCTACTGCGCCGCGGTCGGATCGGGGGCTGCCGGATCGGCCGGTTCGTGGCTTGCCCCATCCCCGATGCGGTCATCGATCAGCGCGATGGCATGTTCGGTGATGTCCACCGACTGCACCGCGAAGATGACGGCATTGCGGTCCAGAAGCACCGCCGTGCCCTGCTGCGCCAGCAGATCGTTCAGCACCGGAATGATCGCCACCAGAAACGTCTGGCGTTCACGTTCCAGTTGCCGCTGCAGGTCCAGACCTTTCTGATCCTGCTCCTGCCGGATGCGCTGCACCTTCACATCGAACGCATCGGCTTTCTTGGCGAACTCGGCCGGGCTCAGGTCCGGACGCTCGACCGTCAGGGCCTGTTCTTCGGCGATCAGTTCGGCTTCGATGCGCCGGTTTTCCGCTTCAAGCGTGGACCGGTCCTCCTCAAGCGCCTGCTGCACCCGCACGCCGAACTTGGACCGCAGAAACAGAGCGTCCCGATCCAGCGTCGCCACCGGCAGGCCCGGCGCCGGAACGGCCGTCGCGCCGTCTTGCGCCCACAACTGCTGCGGCGCCAGCAGGATCAGCAGCGCCGCAACGGACGCCCCCTTAAAAGCGCGTCGAAATCGTGAAGTCGAAGGTGCGTTCGTCGTCATAGTCTTCCTTTTGCAGCGCCTTGGTGAAATCGAACCGCAGAGGCCCGATGGGCGTCTCCCAGAACACCGTGGCACCCACCACCTGCCGCAGATGGAAATCGTCGTCGACCTCGCCTCCGGTTCCGGCGGTATCGTCCAGCCCCCAGATCGACCCGGCATCGTAGAAGACCCCGCCGCGGATCCCGTATTCTTCGGGCAGGCCGATGGGGAAGTCCGCCTCAAGGCTCAGCGCGACGGCGTAATTCCCGCCCAGGGCGTCTTCGTTGGTCGCGGTCAGGTCGCGCGGGCCGATCCCGTTCCGCGTGAAACCCCGCACCCGTCCACCGCCGCGATACCGGTCGATCACCCGGCTGCTGCCGCCGATGAAGTTCAGCGCCTGCCCCTGCAGGGTAATCGACAGGCCGACATCTTCGTTCAGAACCTTGGTATCGGCAGAGGCCAGCGCACGGGTTTCGACAAAATCGTTGTCGCCTCCCAAACCACCAAAATTCTGGCCGAATTCGAACCGGTAGCGGTTTACCGGATCCAGCCCGGCCCGGCGCGAGTTGTAGGAATAGCTGTAGCCCACCGCGCTGGTGATACGCTCGCCTTCCTCACGCTGGATGATCGCGGAACTGCCGTTATCGCCCGCGACGGTCGGGTCGCCGGTGTCGACATTCAGGATCTCGTCCTGCGACAGACGATAGCTCAGCGACAGCCGCCCGTTATCGGTCACAGGAAAGTCCAGCGACGGGTTGAAGCCCAGTTCCTTGGTATCGAAATCGGCGCTGAAATTGTTGGTGGTGCGATAGTAAAGGTCGAAAACCCCGGCCACGTTCCGCCCCAGCAGCGCCGGCTCGACGAAGGTCAGCATCGAGTTGAAGTTGTCCGTGCCCAGACCCAGGGCAAAATTGAGCCTCTGCCCACGCCCCAGGAAATTCTGTTCGCTCAACCCGAAGGCCAGCCCCAGCCCGTCATCGAGCGAAAAGTTCGCCCCAAGCGACAGCGACCCGGTGGGCTTTTCTTCCACATTCACGTCGACGATGACCCGGTCCGGCGCAGTGCCTTCGCGCGCATCGACATCCGCCTGACCGAAGAAGCCCAGCGCGCGGATGCGTTCCGCGCTTTCGCGGATCTCGCGAGGGTTGAACGGATCGCCTTCGACGATACGGAACTGACGGCGGATCACCTGATCCAGCGTGGTCGAATTGCCCTCGATATCGATGCGTTCGACAAAAACCCGCGGCCCGCGTTCCAGCTTGAATTCGATATCCGCGGTCAGTTCCCGGTCGTTGCGGGTGATCACCGGCGTGGCGCGGATGAAATCGATGCCTTCCTGAATCGCCTTGCGCTCCAGCCGGGCGGTGGTGTCTTCGACCCGCACCGGCGAAAAGATCTGCCCGGTCCGCGCCTTCACCGACCGTTCGAACAGCGCCAGATCCAGCCCCGGCACATCCGTGGTCACGGTGACCTCGCCAATGCGGAACTGCTGGCCCTCTTCAATGTTGAAGGTCAGGAAAAACGCATCGCGCTCGCGGGAAAATTCAGGCGTCACCGACAGCACGCGGAAATCCACATACCCGCGCGAGCGATAGAAGTCGGTCAGAACCTGACGGTCGAACTGCACCCGATCTTCGATGAATGTGTCGCGCCGGATCAACTGACGGAAGATCCCGGCTTGCTTGGTGCTCAGCGCCTGACGCAGACGGCGGTCAGAAAAGCTGCGGTTGCCGACAAAGCCGATACGCTCGACCTCAACCACAGAGGCTTCTGTCACCTCAAAGACCAGATCGACCCGGTTCTGCGACCGCGGAATGATCTTGGGCGTCACGGTCGCGCCGTAACGGCCGGACTGGAAATAGGCATCGGCAATGGCGCGTGCGTCCGCGGTGGCCGTGGCGGGGCTGTATACCCGGCGCGGGCGCGAGGTCAGAAGGCCCTCAAGCACTTCGTCGTTCAGACGCCGGTTGCCTTCAATGCTGATCTTGTTGATCGTCGGAAATTCGACGACGTCGAAGGTCAGACGCCCGCCATCGCGGCTAATCTCAACACTTTCGAACAGGCCCGATTCCAGGATCCGCTGCTTGGCCGCGTTGATTTCCCCGACCGATACATCGGTGCCCGTCGGCAGTCCCGCATAGGTCAGCACGGTCGATTTCTCGATCCGCTGATTGCCCCGCACGTCGATGCTGGAGAAGGTGAATTGCGCCGCTGCCGGTCCAGCCGCCAGCCCGCATGCCACCGCCATCATCAAGGCGGCGCATCTGCCCCTCATCCCACGCCGTGCGCCCGTTGCCATCTGCCTGCCCCCGATCTGTCGTTGTCTTGCAACGGGGTTAGTGCGCAGCCGCAGAGATGTCAAAACCGCACTTGTGCACCGGCATCAATCCGACCGCGTGTTGCCGTATGGTCAGGCCCGGCCCTAGGGGCAGAAGATGTCGTTTGTCAGCGCAAACAGCATCAGGCTGAGGATCAGCGCCAGCCCGCCCGCCATCAGAACGCGAAGCGCCCGGTCGCTTGGCGCGGATCCCGTGATCGCCTCGTAGGCATGAAAAACCAGATGCCCGCCATCCAGAACCGGCACCGGAAACAGGTTGATCAGCCCCACTGCCGTGGACAGCACCGCGATGAACCAGATGAAGCTGACCGCCCCCTGGCTCGCGGCTGCGCCTGAGGTTTCGGCGATGCCGATCGGGCCGCTCAGGTTGCAGCTGCTGATCGCGCCGGTGATCATGTGATAGAGCCCCGACAGGCTTTGGGAGACGATTTCGACCACCTGGTCCGCGCCAAAGCGTATGGCCGTCAGCGGGCCAAGCGTCTCCGTCTCGGGAGCGAAAAACAGCCCCCCCGTGACGCCGATCAGATAGCGCTGTTCGAACCCGCCCGCTTCGGCAGGCACGTCCATCGACCGGGGTGTCAGGGTCCGGTGAAAGGTCTCGCCCGCGCGCCACACCACCAGCGTCATGGGCGCCCCGCCCGACACCAGAACCGCGCTGCGCAGATCCTCAAACGACGAAATCCGCGTGTCGCCCACAGCAAGGATCACGTCGCCGGCTTCCAGCCCCGCTTCCATTGCCGCCGATTGCGGGGTCACCCCCACCACCAGAGGCGGATAGGGATAGGGTCCGGGCAGGGTCAGCCGGCGCCCGTCGCGCGCAATGGTATATTCCAGTTCAGGCGCCACCGGCAGCGCATCGACAAATTGACCGAAACGGTCGAAATCGGGCACCTGCCGCCCGTGGATCGCCACGATCTGATCCCCGGGGCGCAGTTCCTGCCCTGCTTCGGCGGGCATGGGGCGCAGTTCGGCAATGGTCAGCGGGGTGCGTGCCTGCCCCTGCACCATGGCCACCGCGGCAAAGACAAGGATCGACAGGACAAAGTTGAATGCCGGACCGGCAGCCACGGTCGCTGCCCGCGCCCAAAGCGGCGCGGCATGCATGGTGCGCCGGCGCGTTGCCGCATCCATGCCCTTCAACGCCGCCGGGTCACGCCCGCTGGCGGCATCCGCATCGCCCAGGAATTTCACATACCCGCCCAAAGGCAGCGCGGCGATCTGCCAGCGCGTTCCGCGCCGATCGACCCACGCCGCCAGAACCGGCCCGAAGCCCAGCGAAAACACCTCCGCATGGATCCCGCACCAGCGACCGACGATATAGTGGCCGTATTCATGCACCGCGACGATCACCGAAAGCGCGATGACGAAGGCCCCGATCGTATAGGCGAAGCCGCCGAAGGAGGGGATCAAGCCGAGAAGTTCCACTGAGGGTGTCGCCCTTTCTGTCGCTGCGCCTGCTCTTAGGACTGCCCTGCCAGCACCGGCAGGCAGTCATCTGCAGCCCTTCTGGCGATGTGGTCCGCATGCCGCACATTATCAAGACTGTGGGCGGCCGTAAGGGCCGGGTCCCCGGCCAGACGGTCCAGAACGTCGGCCACCATCGCCGCCATGTCCAGAAACCCGATCCGCCCGGCGATGAAATGATCCAGCGCCCGCTCCTTGGCCCCGTTGAACACCGCCCCGGTCAGGCCGCGCGCCTGCATGACCTGCCGCGCCAGATCCAGCGCGGGATAGCGCGCGGGATTCGGGGCGCGGAACGTCATCGCTCCGACCGCTGCCAGATCCAGCCGGGCCACCGGCAGATCGCGCCGTTCAGGCCAGTTCAGCGCATACCCTATGGCGTGGCGCATATCGGGCGCCCCCACATGGGCCATCAGCGCGCCGTCGCGAAACCCCACCAAGGCATGGATCAGGCTTTCGGGATGCACCACCGTGTCGATCTTTTCCGGCGCGAGCCCGAAGAATTCCCGCGTCTCGATCAGTTCCAGCGCCTTGTTGAACATCGACGCGCTGTCGATGGTGATCCGCTGCCCCATGTCCCAGTTGGGATGGCTAGAGGCTTCGGCCACCGTGGCGCGCGCCAGCCGGTCAAGCGGCCAGTCCCGAAACGCGCCGCCCGAAGCGGTGATGATCACCCGTTCCACCGCGGCGATGTCTTCGCCGACCAGCGCCTGAAAGACCGCCGAATGTTCGCTGTCCACCGGCAGGATCCGGGCGCCATGCGCGGCGGCTTCGGCCATCAGCAGCGGACCGGCGCACACAAGGCTTTCCTTGTTCGCCAGCGCCAGGGTCGTGCCGTGGCGCAGCGCGTGCAGCCCGGGCGCCAGCCCCGCGGCACCGACAATCGCCGACATGATCCAGTCCGCCGGACGGTCTGCGGCCTCCAGCAGCGCCTGAGCCCCCGCTGCCGCGGCAATCCCCGTCCCGTCCAGCGCCGCGCGCAGATCGCCCAGCCGTTCGGAATGCGCCGTCACGGCAATTTCGGCGTCAAAACGGCGGGCCTGTGCCGCCAGAAGGTCGATATTATGCCCGCCGGTCAGCGCGACGACCCGAAACTCGCCCGGACGCCGCCCGATCAGATCCAGCGTGTTGACCCCGATCGACCCGGTCGCGCCAAAGATGCTGATGCGCCGCATCGCTCACACCGCTCCCGGCGGGAAGGGCACCACCTGTTCGACGATCAGAAAAAAGACCGCGGCCCCAAGCACGCCGTCGAACCGGTCGAAAAACCCGCCATGGCCGGGCAGCAGGTTCGAGCTGTCCTTGACGCCCAGCTGCCGTTTCAGCGCGCTTTCCGCGATATCGCCCAGTTGCGAGGCCATGGACAACGCGATGGAAATGCCGATCACCTGTGGCCCGGACATGGTCAGCCGCCAGGCCACGACGCCCACCAGCGCCGCCGCGATCCACCCCGCCACGGTCCCCGACCAGGTCTTTTTGGGGCTCACCTTCGGCCAGAAGCGCGGCCCGCCAATCAGACGTCCGGCGAAATACCCCGCGATATCCGTCGCAGCGACAATGCAGACGAGCCAGACCAGCCATTTCCACGAAATGTTTTCGCGCAGATCGACCAGCCCATACCCGGCCAGCAGCACCATGACCGAAAACAGCGCAAAGGCCAGCGGCTGGCGTTTCGCCCGTCCGATCCCCGCAAGCATCGGCACCATGACCAGAGGCAGGCCATAGCCATCGGGCACCACGGACAGGACTGCGGAACAGGCCCCCGCCAGCCCCCCAAGCGCCAAGGCATGCACAATGCCGGTCATCTGCGCCAGTTCCCAGGTCACGATGCCGACCATCACCGCGACGAAGGCCATGAACCACAGCCCGCCCATGTAGATCGCACCGACCGCCAGGGCAATCAGCGCCAACGACGACCCGATACGGGGGCCGAGATCGGCCCAGCGGCCCGACCGGGGCTCTCGCGGCACCTTGCCGGAGGCGGTCATGTCAGAACAGCACCGAAGCGCCTCTCGCGCCCGCCGAAGCTCAGCAGGATGTCGGCGAAATGACCCGCCGTGAAATCAGGCCACAGGATCGGCGTGAACTCGTATTCCGCATAGGCCGATTGCCAGAGCAGGAAGTTGGAAATGCGGGTTTCGCCGGAGGTCCGGATCACCAGATCGGGGTCGGGCAGATCGGATGTGTAGAGATGGGCGGCCACATCAGCAGGCGTTACGGCAGAGCCGTCGATGTCGCCCCGCGCGATGGCCTGTGCAAGGCTCGCCGCCGCCATGGCGATTTCATCCCGCGCGCCGTAGTTCAGCGCGATTGTCAGGTTCAGCCGGGTGTTGTCCACCGTATCGGCCTCAAGCCTGGTCATCAGCTGCACCAGCTTGGGGTTCAGCGCCGCGCGATTCCCGATGAAGCGGACGCAAACGCCGGACTCCTTCAGCTCTTTCGCCTCGCTCATCAGATAGCGGCGGAAAAGCGCCATCAGCCCCGACACTTCGGCCGAAGACCGGCGCCAGTTTTCGGTCGAGAACGCAAACAGCGTCAGATAGCGCACCCCAAGGTCCGGACAGGCGCGCACGATTTCCCGCACGCGCTTCGCCCCGGCCTGGTGCCCTTTCAACCGCGGAAGCCCGCGGCCAGTGGCCCAGCGTCCGTTGCCATCCATGATGATGGCCACGTGTTGGGGCGTGATCTGTCGGCTGTCTTTGGCCGCCATGTATTCATGACCCCGGCGTTTGGCCGGGGCTCCCGCGTTGTTGCTGTGGCTCAGACCTGCATGATTTCGGCTTGCTTCGCCTCAAGCGCTTCGTCCACATGAGCGACGAACTTATCGGTCAATTCCTGAATTTCTTCTGACCAAATCTTATGATCGTCCTCGCTCATGCCTGACGCCTTCGCGCGCTTGAGCTGATCCATGCCGTCGCGGCGCACGTTGCGCACCGCCACCCGGGCATGTTCGGCGTATTGGGCCGCCACGCGGGTCAGTTCGCGGCGGCGCTCTTCGTTCAGTTCGGGAATCGGCAGGCGGATGATGGTGCCGTCGACCACCGGGTTGATCCCCAGCCCGCTTTCGCGGATCGCCTTTTCGACCTTCGAAACCAACGCCTTGTCCCAGACGTTCACCGTCAGCATGCGCGGTTCGGGCACGTTCACGGTTCCCACCTGATTGACCGGTGTGTGAGCGCCATAGGCGTCCACCATCACCGGGTCGAGCATGGTGGCCGCCGCGCGGCCTGTCCGCAGTGACAGAAATTCGTGCTTCAGCGCGTTCATCGCGCCTTCCATGCGACGTTTCAGATCGTCAATATCGATTTCAAGCTCGTCTTCCGCCATTTTTTCTTCCTTTCAATCGGATCGGAACCCGACCGCAGACCGGAGCGCGGACATTACGCGCAAACCGGTTAGTTTCAAATGCCTATAAGGTTAACCGCGCACACTTGTATAGGTCCCCTGCCCGCTCAGGATGCCGCGGAAGCCGCCTTTTTCATCCAGAGAGAACACAATGATAGGCTTGTTATTGTCGCGCGCCAGGGCGATGGCCGATGCATCCATGACGCCCAGATGCTTCTGCAGCACTTCGTCATAGCTGACCGTGTCATAACGCTTGGCGTCCGGAAACTTGACCGGATCCTTGTCATACACGCCGTCCACCTTGGTCCCTTTGAAGATCGCCTCGCACGCCATTTCGTTGGCGCGGAGCGTGGCGGCGGTGTCGGTGGTGAAATAGGGGTTGCCGGTGCCGGCGGCGAAGATCACCACGCGCTTCTTTTCCAGATGGCGCACGGCGCGGCGGCGGATATAGGGCTCGCACACCTGATCCATCGGAATGGCGCTGACGACGCGGGTATGGACGCCCTGCCCTTCCAGCGCGGACTGCATTGCCAACGCATTCATCACCGTGGCCAGCATGCCCATATAGTCGGCCGTTGTCCGTTCCATGCCCTGCGCCGATCCCTGCAGGCCGCGAAAAATATTCCCGCCACCGATCACCATGCAGATTTCCACACCCAGATCGTGCACGGATTTGACCTCGGACGCGATGCGTTCGACAGTGGGAGGATGCAGGCCGAACCCCTGATCGCCCATCAGCGCTTCGCCCGAGATCTTCAGCAGGACCCGTTTGAACTTGATACCCGGTCCGGAAACGTCACCACTCATGAATACTGTCCTGCCTTCCACTAAGTTGGGCGCACAATGAATCAGGTTGCCCGCGCTTTCAATTGTGATCTCCCGGATCCGGGATCTAATGACATTGCCATGGCTTCTGCACAACGGCTTCGCGCCAGACCTTGCATCTGCGGCAAAGCTTTGCCATGCGGCAGCGATGATCACCGCCCCGATTGATGACCTGCCCCCCGATCGCCCGGTGCTGCTGGCCGGTCCGACCGCTTCGGGCAAGTCCGCGCTGGCGCTGGCGCTGGCGCAGGCTCAGAACCGGCCCATCGTGAATGCCGATGCGCTGCAGGTCTATGACTGCTGGTCGGTGCTGTCGGCACGTCCGTCGCCGCAGGAGTTGTCGCAAGCCGAACACCTGCTTTACGGACATGTGCCCTATGATGTGCCCTATTCCGCCGGCCATTGGTTGCGCGACGTCGCGCCGCTGCTGACCCGCACCCCGGCGCCGGTCATTATCGGCGGCACGGGCCTGTATTTTATGGCTCTGACCGAAGGTCTGGCAGAGATCCCCGCCACCCGTCCCGAGATTCGCCGCGACGCTTCGGCACTGCTGGCGAAGTCGGGCGTGGGGGCGCTGATCGCCGCGTTGGATGCCGATACCAAGGCGCGGATCGACCTGCAAAACCCCATGCGGGTTCAGCGCGCCTATGAGGTTCTCGTCCAGACCGGCCGCGGGCTGGCCCGCTGGCAAGACGCGACACCGCCACCGCTTCTGCCGCCAGCGGCCGCCGCCTGCTGGCTGATCGGCGCCGATCCGGCCTGGCTGAATGCGCGCATTGATCGCCGTTTCGACGCCATGATGGCGGCCGGAGCGCTAGAGGAAGCCCGCGCCATGCTGGACCGCTGGGATCCGGCGCGGCCGTCGTCCAAGGCCATCGGAGCGCCGGAATTGATCGCCTGTCTGCGCGGAGAGATGTCCGAATCGGACGCCATCGCCCGCGCGAAAATCGCGTCGCACCAATATGCGAAACGTCAACGGACCTGGTTCAGACGGCGCATGAACGGTTGGAAACTGCTGGAGCCCAGCCACACCTGTGGCTGATTTTCGCCAATGAAACCAGAATCTAACCATCTGAGGCGCATTCTTCTGATTCGCCTCTTGGACGAATCTGACTCCGACCGTTAGGGTGGCGCTGATCAGGGGAATGAAATGTTTGATAGTCAATCCATGGATGCCGGACAGCGACCGCTAAAGGCCGTCCCGATCTCGCAAATTTCGCGTCAAGGCCGTTGGGCGATGGATGCGCCGCGCAGTTATCTGGTCCCGGTTTTGCTGTGGTTCACCTGTGGTCAGGGACGGCTGTCCGTGCATGGTGAAATGCGCGGCTATACCGCGCATAACGCGATTTTTCTTCCGGCGAACACGCCGCATGCCTGCCAGGCCTGTGGCCGCACCCAGGGAACCGCGCTGTTTCTTGGCGGGCGCAAGGACCTTCCGGTCCCTGAGGACGTGCTGCATCTGCGCCTGTCGTCGCTTCAGGACCAGTCCGAACTGAACCAGCTGGTCGAAGGCTTCCGTCAGGACTGCCTGACGAATCTGCCCCTGACCGACGAGGTGCTGCATCATCGCGCGGCCCTGATCTCGCTGTGGCTGACACGCAAAAGCCTTCTGGGGCCGATGCGGCTTCTGGCGGCGCCCGCCCAGCCCGCATCGGATCTGAACGGCGAACCGCTGCGTCGCAGCGCATCCGAATAAGCTCTGCCTGACCTGCCCTGAAATTTGCCGCCGGACCCTTGACCTGCGCCGCCAAACGAGGCGCAGTTCAAGAGACCGGCGGTCTTTTCTGTCGGCACCAGGCAAGAGGCCGCCATGAAGGATCCCATATCGGTTCCCGCCAAGCTCAACCGTCGCGCTTTTCTGGAACGCGCCGCGGCGCTTGGCATGGCCAGCGGCCCGGTGCGGGCGCTTTTCGGTGCCGCGCCCGCCCAGGCACAGCCGATGACACCCCGCCAGGGCGGCACGGTCCGGATACAGATGGAAGTGCGCGAACTGCGCGACCCGCGCAGCTTTGACTGGTCGGAAATCGGAAACGCCACCCGCGGCATGCTGCAATATCTGGTGCGCTATAACGCGGATGGCAGCTTCACCGGCGGACTTCTGGACAACTGGCAGGTCAACGCCGATGCAACGGAATACACGCTAATCCTGCGCGACGGCGTACGCTGGTCCAATGGCGATGCCTTCACCGCCGAAGATGTGGCGGCGAATTTTGACGGCTGGGCCGATGCCACTGTACCGGGCAATTCCATGGCCACACGTCTTTCGGCGCTGATCAGCACCACCACCGGTCGCGCCCGCCCTGGCGCGATCGAAATCCTTGACCCGCTGCGTCTGCGGCTGACGCTGCCGCAGCCCGATGTGACGATCATCCCCAGCATCGCCGATTATCCCGCGGCGGTGCAGCACCGCGATCTGGTGGGCTCCAACCCCTTGGACCATGGCATCGGAACCGGTGCGTTTCGCATCACCGACTATCTGCCCGGTCAGATAGCCGTGCTGGAGCGGGTCGCCGGACAAGACCATGCGGCGGCCTATCTGGACCGGGTGGAGTTTCTGGATCTGGGTCCCGCGCCGACCGGCTGGGCAGGCGCCGCGCGGGACGGGCTGATTGACATGCTCTATCGCACCGACACGTCGGCGCTGGCCAGTTTCGACGCGCTCGGCTGGGACCGCACCGGCGTCACGACGGCCACCACAGTGGTTGTCCGCGCCAATCAGCAGGCCGAAATCGACGGACGCCGCCCCTATGCCGACGCGCGGGTGCGCAGGGCGCTTGCCTTGGCGGTGGATAACTCTGTCTGTCTGGAACTGGGGATCGGCGGCTTCGGCAATGTGGCGCAAAACGACCATGTCAGCCCCGTGCAGCCCGATCACGCCGTTCTGCCCCCGATCCGCCAGGACGTGGCAGAGGCGCGCCGCCTGATGGCCGAGGCGGGCATGATGGACTTCGAACACGAACTGGTGTCGGTGGATGACGACTGGCGCCGCAATACCGCCGACGCGGTCGCGGTGCAGCTTCTGGATGCCGGGTTCCGTGTCCGCCGCCGCATCGTGACGCCGGATGATTTTGCCCGCAATTGGGCCACCTATCCGTTCAGCGCCACCAACTGGAACCACCGGGCGCTTGGCGTTCAGGTGCTGTCGCTGGCCTATCGGTCCGGTTCGGCATGGAACGAAAGCGGTTTTGCCGATACCGAATTCGACCGCCTGCTCGACATCGCGAGGGCGGAACCCGACCCGGTCGCGCGCCAAGGCACCATGGCCCTTCTGCAGACCATCCTGCAGGACCAGGGCGTGGTCATCCAACCGTTCTGGCAGTCGCTGTTCCGCCACGCGCGGCCGGGGCTTGCCGGGGCTGCAATGCATCCGAAATTCGAAATTGAGGTACATGACCTTGGATGGAGCTGACCTGATCGGCGATCCCGCGATCGACCCCGAACCCGCCGCCGCGCCGTTCCAGCCGCCGCGTCCCCCCTATTACGCCGTGATTTTCACGTCGCAGCGGGGCGCCCCCGATCCCGGCTATGACGCGATGGCCGACAAGATGGTGGCCATGGCGCAGCTGCGGCCGGGTTTTCTGGGCCTGGACAGCGCGCGCGGCGCCGACGGATTTGGGATTACGGTCAGCTACTGGGCGTCGGAGGCCGCCATCCGCGACTGGAAGGCCGACCTGGATCACATGGCCGCGCAGCGGATGGGGATGGCCAGCTGGTATCGCAGCTATGCACTGCACGTCGCGAAGGTCGAGCGGTCCTATACCGGCCCCGAAGGCCGCCTGCCGCCCGAATAATCCGCCTGAGCCCGGCCCTCCCGCGGGGTCATCCCGCAACCAGCGGAGCGCCCTGCTGCCGTCCTTCGCAGCGGCGCTTCTGGCGGGCAGCGGCGCGCGCCGGGGGGGATCATGCGGCGCGGCAATTCCTTCTTTCTGCGCTGGCGGATCTGGCGGCCCCCACCAGAACCGGCAGGACCCAGAAAATTTCGCGCTGGCGGCATCAGATCCGCATTGGTTGTGCAATTACCGGCTATGTTTACCATCATTTCCAAGATGCGACGCCCTGACAAAAAACATTCTCGCACCCGCTCCAGAACTTCCCTCGCAATATCAAACAGATAAATTAATTTACTTTAATCGACCGGTCTGAAGAAATTTTAACCATTGTTAAGCCCTGATCTGGAAATCGGCGCTCAGACATGTTTGATAAAACCAACGCTGGCCGGCCCCTCTCAACTCCTAAATTGCCGGTCAGCGCCACCCTTTCCCGATCTTGTTAATTGCACTGGCGCGTACAGACCTGAGGGATTGTATATCGCTTTGCCCCGAAAACGGCCGAGGGCGCGTTGGGCGCACATCAGTTTCGGTTTGGGTCCTGATGACCTCGCGTAGCGAGCGCCATTTCAGGCCAGAGTGCAAGTGGATGACGTCGTTATCGTCGCCTAGGGTGCCCAGCAGGCACGGGACAGCTGCGGCGTCCGGCAGGAGTTTTACGCGCAAGTCGTCGTTTTGAACGTATGGCGGCCGGAGACTGCACGCCGCCTCCTGACCGCCAGACTGGCGATCAGAAGGCGGATGCAGGGGTGCGATCAGAAGTTCTTGAAATGGACCCTTTTCAACTCTCCATTGAAGCGAAACGGGGCCATGTGGAAATAGGCATCTGCGACCGGAGAGGCGGTGTCCATGCCGATATCGAAGGTCTCCGAGGCGGTGAAGGTGCCCGGAATACTGCGCTCGACCGTCGCTTCTTTCACCTTCTCGCCATTCACCCAGAACACCAGTTGTGCAGGCAGACCGCCCCAACCGTCCGGCGTGCGCATCTCCATGGCGATCTCGACATCGCCCATAGGCAGCACCCCGAGGTCGAGCTTGGTGCGCTTGAGCAGGAGCGAGCTGTATTCGTAATGCAACCGGCCATCGACCACGAAGAGCGACACTCCGCCGGCATAGCCGCCGAGCGCGAAGAGCACCCCATTCGCCCCTTCCGGTACCACCGCTTCGATCTCGGCACGCAGGTTTCCGTTCCGGACATTCGGCGCCTCGGCTTCAGGGATGCGGGTCATGCCCTGGGCCATCACCCATTCGGTATTGGTCGAGCGTTTGAGCGCCGATGTGTCGATCAGGCCCAGCAAGCCGCCACCAATCGGCAGCACCTTGTTTTTCCTGGCTTCCTCCAGCCAAGTTGCCTTCATCTCGGCCAGTTTTTCGGGGTTTTCGGGGGCAAGGTTGCGGGAGAGGTTGGCGTCGTCGCCAAGGTTGAACAGCTCCCACTTGTCCTGCCTCGGGTCCCAGTTGGCAATATCGGCGCCGACCGGGTTCCAGGGCTCGCGGATACCGAAGGCTGAGGCGAACCAGCCGTCCTTATAGATGCCGCGGCTGCCGAGAATTTCGAAATACTGGGTGTCCTTTTGGCCGGGGGCATCAGCATCGTCGAAGGTATCGACAAAGCTGAGACCGTCCCACGGATCCTGCGGGTGGCCGTCAACCACCTTCGGCGGCGTGATTCCGAGGATGTCGTAGAGCGTCGGTGCGATATCGTTTACATGCAGGAACTGCGCGCGCGGCTTGCCGTCATGCGCGATGCGGTCTGGCCAGGAGATGACCATCGGCGTGCGCGTGCCGCCGAAATCGCCGGCCACCAGCTTGACATAGCGGTACGGGCTCGACCCGGCCCAGGCCCAGCCGGCGTGATACATGTTGTCGACCCGCGGGCTGCCGAGCACATCGAGCCCGCCCATCTCGTCCAGCACCGCGATATGCTCTTCCACCGTGGTCGGGATCGCATTCTGGGCGTTGAGTTCGGCGATCGAGCCCTCAATACCCTCGGCCGACGGGCCGTTGTCGGACTGGATATAGATAATCAGCGTATTGTCGCGGATACCCATCGCCTCGACCGCATCCACCAGCTTGCCGACCTGCACATCGGTATGTTCCAGGAAGCCGGCATAGACCTCCATCAGCCGCTCCTGGAAGGCGCGCTCGCCCTCGGGGATGTCGTCCCATCCGGCTAGGCTTGCAGGGCGCGGCGCCAGCGTTGCATCCGCGTCGATCAGGCCCATCTGCTTCTGCCGCTCGAAGACACGCTGCTTTTCGACATCCCAACCCTCAGCAAAGACGCCCTTGTATTTGTCGGCCCATTCCTGCGCGACATGGTGCGGCCCATGCACCGCACCCGGCGTCCAGTAGAGCAGAAAGGGGCTGTCGGGGTGCAGCGCGCGGTGGCGTTGCAGCCAGGAGATGGCCTTCTCGGCCATGTCTTCGGTCAGGTGGTAATCCTCGAAATTCTCGGGATGCGGCACCGTGATGGGCGTCGTGTTTTCCCAGAGCACCGGCTCCCACTGCGAGGTCTCGCCCGCAATGAAGCCGTAGAAATGGTCGAAGCCGTGGCCGGTCGGAAAGCGGTCGTAGGGGCCGCTGCCAAGCGTGTCGATCGGTGTGTTGTGCCATTTGCCGAAGGCGGCGGTGGCATAGCCGTAGGCGCGGAGCACTTCGGCAAAGGTCGCCGAGCTTTTTGGAATGACACCGGTGTAGCCGTCCCAGTCATTAGCGAATTCAGCGATCTGGCCGGCGCCGACGCGGTGGTGGTTTCGCCCGGTCAGCAGCGCCGCACGGGTTGGCGAACACATCGCGGTGGTGTGAAAGGCGGTGTAGGTGATGCCTTCCTCGGCCAGCCGCGCAAGGGTCGGCATGGCGATACTCCCGCCCATGAACTCGGCCTGGCCATAGCCGGAATCGTCCAGCATGACGATGATGATATTCGGCGCGTCTTCCGGCAACCGACGTTGCGACTCACGCCACCTGTGAATCGACTCGGCCATGGTCTCGCCGACAGACCCGCCCATGGCAGCTGCGGGAAAAGGCAGGACGGAGCCGTCATTGGGCACCGCTGCCGCAGTATCCGCCCCTCCGCGCGCCGCGCTATCGTCCTGCGCCTGCAAGGCGCCGGCCGAAGCCATCGCCACCCCCAAACCAATCCCCAACAGGTTTCGCATCGCTGCAGGCCACATGCCGAACTCTCCCGATTGAACCGCGCGCGCCATCCGCCAAGCCATCCCGGCTTCGGCGACAAACCTTGGCCGAGTGATCGCTTGTCAACGGCCCGCGCCCTTGCCATGCTGAAGCCGTATCATGGCACTATCTATCATTTTCCGACATTCATCTCGATGACGATCCCGATGACCCAGAAGGCGGCAATCACCGCCTTAGTCGATACCCTCGACCGACAGGTCTCGCCCCATGTCACCCGTCGCGCCCTGCAGGCAGCGGGGCTGACCCGCGACGCGCTGAACGCTGAGCCGGGCTTTCTGCCGACCGCCGTTGAGGCGGTGATGCTGGAAAGCGCAGCCCGCAGCGTCGGAGATCCGCATCTCGGGCTCCGGCTCGGTTCGGAACATGCCTATGAAGACCTCGGCTGGTATGCAGCATACGTTTTGGCCGCACCTCAGTTGATCAGCAGCTTCGCGCGTGGGAAACGTGCCCTGCCCTTCATCAGCCCAGGCTGCGGCGTCTCGTTCCGGCGCGCCGGGGAGCATGTCGTGCTGTCCTACCAGTTCAATCTCGGCCCACTGAACGGCGCCCGTCAGCTGGAAGAGGGGATGCCCGGCTTGCTCACCGATCTGGTGCGGCGGTTTGCCGGCACGGATTGGCATCCCGATTGGATCGAAATGCCGGGCTCGGTCCACCGGAGGAGCGCGGTGATCGAGGATTTCTACGGCGCTCCGGTCCGGTTCGGGGCCAGTGCCGTCGGCATCGCCCTGCACCGGAGCGTTCTGGGCCACGACAATCCGAACAAGCCCGATGCCGCAGGCGATTTGCTGATCGCGGACTTGCCGTCGCTCTTGGGCATCCGGCCGCCGGTCAGCGTTTCCGACCAGGTATTGACGCTGTTGGCGACACAGCTGCGGCTGGGGGACAGCACGATCGATACGATTGCCGCGCGTCTCGCCGTCGGCACCCGCACTCTGGAGCGGCAATTACGCGCCGAGGGCACCAGTTTTCGTGATCTCAAGCAGCATTTCCTGCGCGAACGGGCGATGGCTTTGCTTGCCACCGGCGATTGGTCGGTCACCGCCGTTGCGAAAGCGCTTGGCTACAGCGAACCCAACAGCTTCAGCCGCGCTTTCACCAGATGGACCGGCCACCCGCCTTCAACCTTTGCTTACGGGACCAAAACCGCGGCACCGGAATGAGCGGTATTGCGGCCGCTATTCTGAGGATCGACGATGACGTCGCTCTACTTTGCCGGTTTAGGCGTCGCTCTGGTTTCGTGAAACGCCAAAACCGTCCAATCTGAGTCCCCCGCATCGCAGCTTTGGCCTGTTCGACGAAAGACCCACTGAGAGACGGTTCAGAAAGGCCCTGCCAGCGCTGGGCGCCAGATATGGCAGCGAACTGAAACAACCTCAGAGACAATCCGAAACTGGATGCGGGAAAATCCTGAGGAACCCGCTCCGTCAGTCCATTGCTTGCGGTTATATCTCAAAAACGTTCGGAGGTGAGATGGCGCGCCCCGGAGGACAAAGTCCGAACTCTTCAAAAAAACGAGTACGGTATTCGAACAAAGTGAGAATGGCGCGCTGGGGAGGATTCGAACCCCCGACCCCTTGATTCGTAGTCAAGTACTCTATCCAACTGAGCTACCAGCGCGTAGGGCGCCTATCTAGTCGGGGCGCATCGGGACTGCAAGCGCAAAAAGCAACTTTTTGTCATGCCGCGAGCCCGGCTTCGCCGCGCGGCAGCGTCAGGCAAAACGCCGTGCCGCTGGGATCGCTGCGCATCAGGATCAAGGCGCCCCCATGGCCGCGGGCCAATTCCGCCGCGATGACCAGACCCAGGCCGATCCCGCCTTTGCGGAAGCTGCCCTGAAACGGCTCGAACAGGTGCTCGCGCGCCTTGGGCGGCAAGCCGGGTCCGGTATCGGTGATGTCGATCTTCCAAGCGCTGTCGGTTTCGGTGGCGCTGATCGTGACCGTGCCGCCCTGCCCGGACGCTTCGATCGCCTGCCGTGCGTTGCGCACCAGATTGCCCAGCAGCCGCAGAACCTGATCGTGGTCGCAGCGCAGGACCAGGGCCGGGGGCACCAGATTGACCAGCGTGGCACTGCTGTCCGGGCTGGCCATGCGTTCGCTTTCGAACAGATCCTCGACGATCTCGCGCAGCGCATATCGCCCCAACGCCGGGGGCGGTTCTTCGGCCTTGCCGAATGCCAGCGTCGCTTCGCACAGGTTGACCGCACGGCTGATGGAGCCGATCAGCTTCGGCGCGGACCGCTGCACGCGCGGATCGTCGCTTTGCTCCATGCTGTCGGCGAAAAGCTGCGCCGTGGACAGGATGTTGCGCAGATCGTGGCTGACCTTGGCCACGGCGCCGCCCAGCTGCGCCAGCCGGTCCTTCTGCCGCAACGCGCTGGTCAGCTGGGTTTGCAGCGATTGCAGAGCCAGTTCCGCGTCGCGCAATTCGCGGACTCGCGACCGGGGGCGGATCACGCGCCGCGCGTCTTCCGGGGCGCTGGCATAGTCCTTCATGTGATTCACGACATTTCGGATCGGCGTCACCATCATGCGCCGGACAGCGAAAAACAGCAGCCCGGCGGTCATCGCGGAAATCGCCGCCGACAGCATCAGGATGCGTATCCCGTAATCCAGCATCGCCGCCCGCAACGGCACCGCATCCATCGTGACTTCGATCAGAGACCCCGCCGCGCGTGTCGGGCTTCCGATCACCCGGATGATTTCGTCATGCGGATCAACCAGGCGCGTCAGCGCATCCGCGATCAGCTGCATGGCGGTGGGCGACCTCAGATCGTAGGTGGCGGCAATCGGCGACGGGATGGGCGAGGACAGCATAAGCTGCCGCATCTCGTTGCGGCGCAAGACGACGTTGTAGACCCCGGCATTTTCCAGCAGTTCGCGTTCGACATCGGGGTCGATCATGTCGTTGGCCAGCAGCGCCAGCGACGCGATCTGCGCCCGCTCCAGCCGTGCCAACAGATAATCTTCGCGGAAGCGCGCCACCGAGGGCACGAAAATCAGAACCTCTGCCAGCATCACGAACAGGCAGGTGAGGATCAGGAAGCGTCCCGAAAGAGAATTTATCATGCCTGTCCCGCTCAACGTCCCGATCTCGGCCCGTCAGGGCAGGATCCGCTGCACCGCCCGGACCACCCGCTTCACCGTCGGATTTTCAAACAGCCTGGGAGAGAAATAGTTCCCGGCGGCCCGTTTGCTAGCTTCGCCCAAGGTGGGATAAGGGGCAACCATGTTTGCAATCGCGGTCATTTTGAGCTTGTTCGCCATGACAAGAGCCCAAAGCGCGATCAGCTCTCCGGCCTGCGCGCCGGCGATCGACACGCCCACCGGGCGGCCCCGCACCACCATGACCTTGATCAGACCGGCGGTCTTGCCGTCTGTCACGGCGCGGTCATTGCCCGCCATGGCAGCGCGGACGACCTCCAGCCGCGCGCCGTACCGGGTGCGCGCCTGGGCTTCGGTCAGACCGATCTGCGCCAGCTCCGGGTCGGTATAGGTCACCCAGGGGATGTGATCGGTGCGCGCCTTGGCGGGCAGCCCGAACAGAGCCTGCCGGACAACGATGCCCGCGTGATAGCCCGCCACATGGGTGAATTGCAGCCCGCCCGCGGCGTCGCCAATAGCGAAGACACGGCGGTTGGAGGTCCGCAGCCGGGCATCCACGGACACGCCGCTGCGATCATGCGCGATACCGGCACGATCAAGGTCAAGACGCTCCAGATTGATCTTGCGCCCGGCCGCGACGAGCAGATGCGAGCCCGAAATCGTGCCGCCCGGGATCTGCACCGTGATCTCGCCGTCCTGACCGGAGACATGTTCCACCGCGGTGCGTTCCAAAATGTCGATGCCTTCGCCGCGCAGCTTGTCCACGACGATGGCCGCAAGTTCCGGGTCATCGCGGCCCAGCGCCGTCGCCGCTTCGATCACTGTCACCCGGCAGCCGAGCCGCCAATGCGCCTGGGCCATTTCAAGCCCGATCGGACCGCCGCCGATCACGATCAGATGCGCGGGCCGGTCGCGCAGATCGAACAGCGACTCGTTGGTCAGATAGGGCACCTGATCGAGCCCCGGAATCGGCGGCACCAGCGGCGCGGATCCAGTGGCGATCACGAAACGGCGCGCGGCGATGCGATACCCGCCCACAGTGACCTCTTGCGCGGACACAAAGCGGCCATAGGCGCGGATCACCCGGACGCCCAGACCTTCGAACCGTTCCTGACCGTCATGCGGCGCGATGGCCGCGATGGTGGCCGCGACATGGTCCTGCGCGGCCATATAGACCTCGGGTCCGCCTCCGCCGGCCGGGGCCCGCTTCGCGGCGGCCAGCAGCGCCTTTGACGGCACGCAGCCTGTGTTCAGGCAGTCGCCGCCCATCTCGGCGCCTTCCAGCAGCACGACATCGGCGCCCATCTGAGCGGCACCCGCAGCGACCGACAGCCCGCCTGACCCCGCGCCGATCACACACAGATCGCAGGTGATCCGCTCCATCCCTACAGCTCCGCCTTGCCGCGCACGGCCTTGATCGCGATGGGCAGCGCAGCCAGCAGGCACAGCCCAAGGATCGGCAGCAAAATCGCGGGATCGAAGATGATGCCCAGATCCGGCGTTTCGCCGCGGGCGAAGACCTCGCCCAGCCCGGCGCCGACCGAGGTATAGACCACCGCCCCCGGAATGATGCCCAGAAACGTGGTCAGCGCGAACCGTCCCAGCGGCACCCCCACCAGCGCCGGAACCAGATTGGCCACGAAGAACGGCACCGCCGGGATCAGGCGGATCAAAAACAGCATTTCCCACTGGTTGCTGTCGATCCCCGCCTTGATCCGCCCCACAGTGCCGCCCGATGCGGACATCTTCGCGGCCAGCCTGTCTCCCAATCCATGGCGGGCCGCGAGGAAGATGGCGCAAGCCCCCAGCGTCGCGCCAAGGATATTGAACAGCGCCCCGGGAAAGGTGGCGAACAGGAACCCGCCGGTCAGGGTGACGATGGTCGCGCCGGGCAGGCTGAAGCCCACGATCAGCGTATAGATCAGGATGAACCCGCCCACCGACAGCGCATAATTGGCATCCCGGAAGGCAAGCAGGGCATCGCGATTGTCCGCGAGCGTCTGAAAGCTCAGCACGTCACGCAGGGTGATCGCCCCAAGCACCGCCGCGGTCACCACAATGGCCAGCGGCAGCCAACGCGTCAGACCCGAATTTTCCATGTCAGAGGTATCGCTCATGCCGCATCCTTTCGCCAGCGCGATGCGCTTCGGCACCGTGATGACAAGCAGATGACCGTATCGGCGCGGCGGCGAAACCCCCTCTCACGCGCCGTTGATCGCGGCTTCGGGGATTGTGAGCCCGCGCGGCCCGATTGTAACATGACGGCCCGTCCGCACAGCGATGCCCGCCTTTTTCATCGCCAATGCCGGCAACGGAATTGACGGCGGTCGAAATTGACCCTAAAGGCGGGGCTTCGAATTCTGAGCGCTGCGAATCCCGGTTCGCGGCCCCGACACAATAAACGGAGACGGCGCGATGAAACGCACCTATCAGCCCAGCAACCTGGTCCGCAAACGGCGCCACGGGTTCCGCGCACGCATGGCCACCAAAGCTGGCCGCAAAATCCTGAACGCCCGCCGTGCACGCGGCCGGAAGGAACTGAGCGCGTAATCGGCTTCGCCTGTCCATGACGGCGCAGGCACCGACCGACGACACTGCCGAAATGGCCGCCTCGCATCGCGACGGCGGCCTTTCTGCCTGTGCGCCCTACGATCTGGCAACCCTGCGCCACCGCAAGGATTTCCTGGCCGCGTCGCGGGCCCGCTATCGCGCCACCCCGGGTTTCGTGGTCCAGGGCCGCCCGCGCGGCGACAACGACCCGGCGCCGGAACAGGTCCGCGTCGGGTTCACCTGCTCCAAGAAGGTCGGCAATGCGGTCGCCCGCAATCGCGCCAAGCGGCGCCTGCGTGCCTTGGCGCGCGCGGTCCTGTCCGACCTGGGCCGCCCCGGATGGGACTATGTCCTGATTGGCCGCAAATCCGAAACCGCTGCCCGCCCGTTCGCGCGGATGGAAGCGGACCTGCGCGCGGCGCTCGACAAGCTCCACCCCGCGGATCCACCCACCGCATGACGCCGCTGGCCCATCTTCTGGCGCTTCCGGTGCGGGCCTATCGGCTGCTGCTATCGCCGTGGGTCGGCCATGGGTGCCGCTATCACCCCACCTGTTCGGCCTATGCGCTGGAAGCGCTGCGCAAACATGGCGGGGTCAAAGGCGGCTGGCTGGCCCTGCGCAGGATCCTGCGCTGTCATCCCTGGGGCGGATCGGGGATCGACAACGTTCCCGACTAGCACCGGACCCGATCAGCCCGGCGTCAGGATCAGGTTGCCGTTCTCGACCGAACGCGTTGCGATGCTGCTCCGGTCCGTATCGCCCAGAATGGTCAGATACGCATCGCGCAGGAAAGTTTCGTCTTCGAAATAGAACCGGTGACCGGCAAATTCATCGTCCCCGAACACCGCCTTCACGCTTTCGAAGCGCGACGTGCAGTTCACGTCTACCGCCTTGCGCGGCACATCCTGAGGCAGTCCGACACGCCCGACACGGGGGGCCACCCCCACACGCTTGATATTCGACAGCTTCAGCGCGCTGTCGAAGTGATTATAGTAGTTCGTCAG
Organism: Paracoccaceae bacterium; assembly: GCA_020425105.1. Taxonomy (GTDB): domain Bacteria; phylum Pseudomonadota; class Alphaproteobacteria; order Rhodobacterales; family Rhodobacteraceae; genus Meridianimarinicoccus. The sequence continues at coordinate 4,231 of JAGQRU010000108.1, read as the reverse complement.
CCGGTTGCAGTGCCGGTACAGAGACGAGGATTTGGAACTTCCCTCCGCCATCGAGCTGGCTGAAATATCGGCGCCGAACAACAGCACCTGACTGATCGACCAGCTGAACGATGCCAGCGTCCGCCGGTCGTCGGCATCGTCGAACGCCTCGCGCACCACATAGGTGCCCATGGAATGGGCCATCAGATGCAGGTTGATTTCGCATTCAGGGCGCTGCAGCTTCACGAAACTCGCAATGCCTTCCTTCACCAGCTGGTTGGCGGTCTGTTTGGCATCCCAGCGATCTTCAAGATAGTTCAGCGGTGTGTCGTGGGACGGCCAGTCGAAACTGATCACCGACCCCTGAAAACCGAACTTCTCAAACGCGGCTTTGATATAGCGGTGCCGTTTCAGCGTGGTTTCAACCGAATTGTTGAACCCGTGCACATACATCACGATATCGCCCATGGGCTCGTTCGTGGAGGGATTGAAGCGCCCGGTGCTTTCGTCCAGCACCTTCTTGATCCAGTCGGATTTCTTGATCTGATGATCGGGGGTAAAAGTCTTGGCCTGCTCCGGCACTTCAAGGAACCGCGCCGACCCCGGTTCGGATCCATATTCGCCCTTGCTCGCCTTGCGGACAGTGAAAATGTAATCAGGCACGCCTTCCCCCTGCGCGTTAATGTCCGGCAAAGCTTAAGCGCCGGTTCGCGTCAATGGCGAGCGAAAACTGGCCGGGACACAGGAATGCTTGATCTGTCCGCGCGCCAAGGCTAGGTCCCGGCCATGCTGGACGATGCTGACGACATTCACCCGCTTTTTCACGGGGCGCCGAAATCCACCGAATTCCGCAAGCTGCGGAAGCGGGTGGTGCGCTATGTGCGCGAAGCGGTGGAGCAATACGGCATGGTCGAACGCGGCGCCCGGTGGCTCGTGTGCCTGTCGGGCGGCAAGGACAGCTATACGCTGCTGGCGGCGCTGTACGAGCTGAAATGGCGCGGTCTGCTGCCCGTCGATCTGCTGGCCTGTAATCTGGATCAGGGGCAGCCCGGATTTCCCGCAACGGTGTTGCCCGAGTTTCTGAACCGGATGGGCGTGCCGCACCGGATCGAATACCAGAACACCTATTCGGTGGTGATGGACAAGGTTCCGCAGGGGCGGACCTATTGTGCGCTCTGTTCGCGCCTGCGCCGCGGCCATCTTTACCGCATTGCCCGCGAAGAAGGCTGTTCGGCGGTGGTTCTGGGGCATCACCGCGACGATATTCTGGAAACCTTCTTCATGAACCTCTTTCACGGCGGGCGGCTGGCGACGATGCCCCCGAAGCTGGTGAACGAAGAAGGCGATCTGTTCGTCTATCGTCCGCTGGCGCATGTGGCCGAGGCCGATTGCGAGAAATTCGCCCGCGCGATGCAGTATCCGATTATCCCCTGCGATCTGTGCGGCAGTCAGGACGGACTGCAGCGGCAGCAGGTCAAGCGCATTCTCGACGGATGGGAGGCAAACAGCCCCGGCCGCCGTCAGGTCATGTTCCGCGCGCTGATGAATGCCCGGCCGTCGCACCTTCTGGACCCCGGCCTGTTCGACTTCGTGGGGCTGCAAAGAACCTCCGCGCCGGCAGCGGATCGGGACAATTTGACCTAAAACCGCGGCTGAAATTCGACAAGCCATTAACTCAGCTCTCAAACTTGTTTCTCTAGGGTCGCCCCAATTACATCTGCGGGAGGCTCTTGCCATGACAGGTTCGACACCGGGCGTTCGGGCGCAATTGCCGAAACTCGCTGCCGCGTTGCGGGGGCAGACGGCGCTGGTCGCCGCGCCCGCCTTGATGGCGATTGCCTTCGAAACGCTGGGGCGGCCCGGGCTTTATGGGGCGGCGGCGGGGTTTCTGTCCCTGGCCGGTGCCGCCTGGTTGCCCGTGGCCCTGTCACAACTGCGTCTGGCCGGCCTGTCGCGCAGCGCGGGCAAGCGCGCGCGCCTGATCGCGGCGCTGGAAGCCGCCGCGGGCGATCCCGGGCGGGCGCAGACGGTTTGCATCCTGCTGCGAGTTGACGACCCGGAAAAGCTGCGCCCGCGCCTGGGAACGCATGGCATCGAAGATGTGCTGGAAAAGCTGGCCGAACGGCTGCGTCTGGTACTGCGCCCGGCGGACACGGTGCAGCCGGTCGATACCGATGGCGTCGCCGCCGCATTGGCGCCCGCCGCGCGTTACGATCTGGAAACCGGTTTGCAGATCGCCGCGCGCCTGCAGGCCTGTGCGTCGGAACCGCTGCCATGGGGGCAAGAACGGCTGCGGCTGTCAATCTCGGTCGGCATCTGTCTTTCTGGGCGGCTCGACCAGCCGACCGGCGCCGATATTCTGGCCGGCGCGGAACAGGCGGCGGATGTGGCGCAGCGCAGCGGCGCCGGATCGATCCGCGTGCATTCGACCGACCAACCCGCGCCCGCGGCGCCGGATCCGGCCTTGGTGGAAACGGTGCTGGAAGCGCTGGAGGCCGGGCAAATCCGCCCCTGGTTCCAACCGCAGCTGTGCAACGACACCGGAGAGGTCAGCGGATTTGAGGCCCTGGCACGCTGGCACCACCCCGAACGCGGGGTTCTGGGCCCGGGCGAATTTCTTCCCGCCATCGAAGCCGCGGGCCGCATGGAACGGCTGGGCGAAGTCATCCGCCGCCAGTCCCTGACGGCGCTGAAAGCCTGGGACCGGGCACGTCTGGCGATCCCCACCGTGGGCATCAACGTGTCCTTGGCGGAACTGCGCAATCCCGCCTTTGCCGAAAAGATCGCGTGGGAGATCGACGGCTCGGACCTGGATCCCGGGCGGCTGACGCTGGAAGTGCTCGAATCGGTGATCTCGGAAGGCTGCGATGATGTGGTCAGCCGGAACATCATGGCGCTGTCATCGCTGGGCTGTCCGATCGATCTGGACGATTTCGGCACCGGGCATGCCTCCATCACCTCGATGCGGCGGTTCCCGGTGGGGCGGATCAAGATCGACCGGTCCTTTGTTACCGGCGTGGACACAGACCGCGAACAACAGCGGATGGTCGCGGCCATCGTCACCATGGCGGAACGGCTGGACCTGAAAGCCCTGGCCGAAGGGGTCGAAAGCGCCGCCGAACATGCGATGCTGGCGCAACTTGGCTGCAGCCATGTCCAGGGTTTCGGCATCGGGCGGCCCATGCCGTTCGAAGACACGCTGGAATGGGTGTCGCGCCATCGCAGCAAGCTGCCACGCCCCGCCCCCTTGCGGCGCAACCTGGGTTAAAGGCGCCCCCCGACGGGGTCCGACCAGCGAAAACAGCGCGAATTAGAACCCGGAGACGCGATTGCAAGCCCCGCCTGCGGCCTAAAACCGCTTGACCTTTGTCCGGTCGGCCTGTTGAACCTGCCCGCAATCCCAAGTTTCGAGGCGGTGTTCCTGATGGACAATCAAAACAAGAATATGATCCTGGCGACGGCTCTCAGTTTTCTGGTGATCCTGGTCTGGTTTGTGCTCTTCCCGCCCGAGGAACCGCCCGCGCCCACGCCCGAACCGGTGGCCGAAGCGACCGCGCCCGTCGATGGCGGCGTGGCGGCGTTGCCGCCGGGCGCCGCGACAGGGGCCCCGCCGCTGGCCAGCCCGGCAGAAACGCGCCAGGCCGCATTGTCCGCCAGCGAACGCCTGACCATCGAAACACCGGAATTGAGCGGGTCCATCTCGCTCACCGGCGGGCGGATCGACAATATCGCCCTGAAATCCTATCGCGAGACCATCGAGCCCGACAGCGCCAATGTCACGCTGCTGTCGCCGATCGGCAGCGCGCATGCCTATTACGCCCTTTACGGTTGGGCCCCCGGCGCGGGGCTGGACTTCGATCAGGTGCCGGGCGCCAACACCGAATGGACCGCGGCGAGCGGCGACACGCTGGGCCCCGATAGCCCCATCACCCTTACCTGGGACAACGGCGCCGGTCTGCGCTTTGAAAAGACGATCAGCGTGGACAAGCAGTTCATGTTCACTGTCACCCAACGGGTGACGAATACCGGCGACAGCACCCGTCGTCTGGCCCCCTATGGCATCGTCGCGCGCCATGGCGAACCCGAGACGGTGAATTTCTTCATTCTGCATGAAGGCGTCGTGCGTATGTCCGACGGCACGTTGCAGGAAATCGAATATGGCGACATGCCGGATATGGAGTTCGTGGACCGCGAAGCGGCCCGGGCCGATATCATCGATGTCGCGGCCAACGGCTGGATCGGCTTTACCGAC
>JAGQRU010000107.1 GCA_020425105.1 Paracoccaceae bacterium | reverse complement strand
CGCCGAACCAGACCACATCCGGGCGTGTGGCCTGCGCGCCGCAGGCAGGGCAGGGATCGTCGGGAGACGTCGCCTCGGGCGCGTCCCAGCGATGCCCGCAGGCGGCGCACAGTGCGCGGGCGATCTCGCCATGCATATGCACCACCCGTTTCAGACCGGCGCGTTCCAGCAGCGGGTCGATATTCTGGGTGACGCAATACAGTTCCTCGCCCAGTTCGGATTCCAGCCGGGCCAGGGCCCGGTGGGCGGCGTTCGGCTGCGCCCCGAAGGCATTGGCGCGGCGGGCGTTATAGAAGTCGTGCACCAGCTTGGGGTTGCGCGCAAAACCGTCCGGAGTCGCCACGTCCCGCAGATTGTATTCGGTCCACAGACCGCTGGCGTCCCGGAACGTGCCCAGCCCGCTTTCCGCCGACAGCCCGGCGCCGCTGAGAACCACGATGGATGGCATGGCCGTTCCCTTTTCGAATTGGAATCCTTACCGGTTCTGGACTACCACGGAATCCATGTCGCACGCACCCATCCGCCGCATCCTGTTTGTCTGTCTCGGCAATATCTGCCGGTCGCCCACCGCCGAAGCGGTGTTACGGGCCATGGCCCCCGATCTGCAGATCGATAGCGCCGGCACCTCCGACTGGCATATCGGAGACCCGCCCTATGCGCCGGCCATCGAGGCCGGGGCGGTGCGTGGCTATGACCTGCGCCCGCTCAGGGCGCGTATCGTGCGTGCCGAAGATTTCGCCGCGTTCGACCATATTCTGGTGATGGATCGCAGCAATGCGCGCGCTGTCGAAGCGCTGCGTCCCGCCGGATCCGCGACGCCGGTGCAACTGCTGCTGGATTTCGCGCCGGATCAGCCTTTGCGCGAGGTGCCGGACCCCTATTACACGCGTGATTTCGACCAGACGCTGGATCTGATCGAAGCCGCGTGCCGAGGGTTTCTGGCGCTGAAGGCCGGTTAGTCCGGCTTAGCTGCAGGACCGTGCGGCGGCATTCCCGAAGCGGATATAGCGATCCCAGAAGGTTTCATCGCGGCGCTTGTCCGACATGCGGATTTCCTGCGCGCGGTGCGGATCCTTGAAGAAGGTCGCCGCCAGTTTCTGATCGCTGCTGGTCAGCATCCGGTCCGCGACCTGCTGAATGCAGTGGCATACCTGCGGTCCGGCCACCGGCCGGCCGGATTGCTTGCAGGCGGATTCGATCTTGCCGGCATGGGCCATCGGTGCGGAAAGCACCGTCATAGCCAGCGCGGCGGCGAAAAGCGGGATGTGCCGTTGGACTGCCATTGTCTGCCTCGTTGTCACTCTGCGGTGATGTGACGACAACGTGCCAAATTTTTAGTTAATTCGCAACGAATCTGTGGGGCCCAGGTCAGACAATTCGCACCAGGTGATTGTCCCAGGACCAGTCTCCGGCAACCGGGAATTGTGCAGTGCTGCCGTTTTCCCGCAACGCCATGCCGCCCTGTATGGTCAGCGCCAGCCCACGGCCGTGCTGGGCGACGCCGCTGGCTTCGGCCAAGCGGTCGGCGCCGCGTGGCGTGCCGTCCCGTCCGTCGAAATACAGCACATGATCGCCCTTCGGTCCGGTGACGGCGATGACCGATCCATCCCGGGCGATGGCCACCGACCCGCCGAACTGGCGCAGGGTCGCGGTGGCGGGGTGGGGCAGATAGCGCAGGGGGGCGCCCCGGACATGCTGCGCGGCCAGCGGGACGATCTGCTGCGGCGCGCCCTGCCATTGCAGCGCGATGGCGATGCGCCCGTCGGCATCCACGTCCAGGTGGCGGATCGAATTCAGCCGCATGTCGGACGGCGGATGCACCTGATCCACTATCGCGCCGCCTTCGTCGAGATAGGTCAGGTTCGGCGCCATGGTCGGCAGGTTCAGCTTGGCACGTCCGAAATCCGGGTGGGTCTGGATCCCGCCATTGGCGACCGCGAAGCCGCCGCCGGGAAGGTGCAGGATTTCATGCGGCCCGATCCCGCCCGAAGGCAGATCGTCAACGCGCGCATACGCGGCCTGCGCGTCCCAGACACCGATCCGCCCGTCCGGCGCATCAAAGTCGTTTTCGGTGGTCAGAAGATACCGCCCATCGGCGGTAAAGGCGCCATGACCATAGAAATGCCGCCCCTCGGGCGCGTGCAGGCGGGCGATCTCGGCCCCGGTCGGGCATTCGAGCACCACGGCAAAGCGCCCGGGTCGGCGGGCAAAGGCCACGGCTTCGGCGCGGAAGGGATGGGCGGCCGCCGCATGGCCGCGATCCGGCACCGGGATCTGGAACAGGACGGTGCCCCGGTCCGAAAGACCCACCAGCCAGGTGGACAGGTCCGGCTTCGCGGCGGCAGTCAGATAGCAGGGCGCCCCGGCATCGGCCCAGGCGGGCGCGGCCAGCGCCGCGGCGGCCGTGGCAAGAAAGGTCCGGCGGTGCATGGATCAATCCCCGTCCGCGGCGCTGAACCCCGTATCGACACCCAGATTGGGGCCGATATCGCGGGCCAGTTCATCGCGCAGATATTCGATCTTCTGTTTCAGCGCCTCGACCCGGAACCGGGCGGTGGGATCCTGCACCGCGTCGTAGATGGGCTGCCCCACAGTGTCGAGCCGCGCATGCGCCTGGTCGATCACCTGCAAGATCCAACTCCGGTCCGGTTCGCGGATGTCCCCGGCAAAGCCGCGTTCGATCATTTCGGCGGCGCCGGACAGCTGGGCATGAATGATGTCGGCGCTCAGCCCCGACCGCCAGGCTTCGGCGCGGGTCGGGAAGGGGCGGTCGAACGTGCCCAGCGGCCGGCCCAGCCGCGCGTCCTCGACCCGGATCAGGCCGAAATCCACCGCCGTATAGAGCGTTTTGGTGAACTCTGCCGCGTTTTGATAGACCGGGTTGTCGGGACCGGCCGCGCGGGCGATATCGGCCCAGCCATCCGGCGCGAACCAGGCGTCATAAAGCGTCTGGCCCTGCTGGGCGAGCGCGGCCGCGATCCCTTGCGCGGCCGGACAGACCGGAAGGTCCGAATAAAGCAGCATCTCAAGGGCGGGCAGACCCTGCGCTGCCGCCGATCCCGCCATGACCACCGCCGGATCGGCCTGACGGTCTGCAGGTTCGGCCAGAAGTGCGGCCAGCCCGCGCCCGACATAGTTCTTCGCATCGGGCCAGAAGTTCACGCTCAGCGCCGCGCCAAGGGTCTGGATCGGTCCGAACTGATAGCTGTCGAGCGGCGCCCAGGCGATCCATGTGGCGGCAAGCTGGTCTTTCAACGCTTCAGTGTCGCTCTGGCTGGTGCAGGTTGCTGCCGCAGTATCCGACAGGGCCGCGCTGGCGTCGCGGAAGGCGCCGAACTGGCGCTCCAGAACCTCCAGTGCCCGGCGGCGCACGGCGTCATGATCCACCTCGCCCCGTCCGGGGGCCCAATAGGGCAGCCCCGTTTCCGGGTGATAGCTGCCTTCGGGCAGATCCGGCGCGTCGGCTGGCGCCATTGTCACGGTCATCAGGGCGGCGCCAAACGCCAGGGCGGTCAGTCGGAACATCACAGCGACTCCAGAAACGCGATCAGGGCGGCGCGGTCGTCGGCGGGCATCATGCGCACCGCTTCGCGTGCCGGTTCAGCTTCGCCGCCATGCCACAGGACGGCTTCCAGCAGCGATCTGGCGCGGCCATCGTGCAGGAAGAAGGTGTGGCCGGAGACCTGTTCGGTCATCCCCACGCCCCAAAGCGGTGGGGTGCGCCATTCCCGCCCCGTGGCCTGCCATTCCGGGCGGTTGTCGGCCAGACCGTCGCCCATGTCGTGCAGCAGGAAGTCGGAATAGGGCCAGATGAGCTGAAAGCTCTGCTCCGGCCGGTCCGTCAGGCGGTGGGTGACGAATTTCGGATGGTGGCAGCTGGCGCAGCCCGTGTCGTAAAACACCTGCTTGCCCCGCAGGATCTGCGGATCGGCGGGGGTCCGGCGGGCGGGAACGGCCAGGTTGCGGGAATAGAAGGTCACCAGATCCAGAATTTCGGCAGAAACCTCCAGACCGTCGGCGGATCCCGCATCCCCATGCGGCGCCGCGCGGCAGGCGGCTTCGGCTTCGGTGCATTCGCCCCACGGCGCCGGGTGCAGCGGGGTCGACAGACCCATATCGCCGGAAAAGGCGCCCGCCGATTGCGCGCGGATGGTTTCGGCGCCGGCTTTCAGCCCAAACCGGCCCAGCATCCACTGCTCGAAGGCGCCGGACCAGACCACGTTCGGACGGCCGGAAATCCCGTCGCCATCGGCGTCGTCGGGATCGGCGAGGTTCAGAATATCGGTTTCGGGGATCGCCTCGACCAGGCCCAGCCCGATCATCTGCGGCGCGACACGGGGGCTCAGCTGCGTTTCGGGGTGCAGCGGACCAGAGCCCGGCGCGTCCACCGCGTAATCCGGCGCGCGCAGTTCGACGACGGTTCCGTCGCCCAGTGTCACCGGCAGCGCGGTATAGGTGACCCGCATCCGGCCTTCCGCCCGATGCCCGGCGATGGATTTGTCCTGAAGCTGCGTGCCATAGGTCGGCTCGGGCGCATTGGCCATATAGGCCAGCGTGTCCGCGGGAAGGGTCGAGGCGCCTTTCGGGATCGACAGGCGCAGGAACATGGACACGCCGGTGTCCCCGGGGCCGTCGGGCGGGTGGCCGCGCCCGTCTTTCAGGTGGCAGCGCTGGCAGGCGCGGGCGTTGTAAAGCGGCCCCAGCCCGTCCGAGGCCTGAGTGGACGCGGGCGCGCTCACCCAGAGTTTCTTGAAAAACCCGTTGCCGACCTTGAACTGCATTTCCCGCTCGAAAGGCATGTTCGCCGACGGGAAAGAAAATGCGTCATGCGTGTCGATGCCGAACTTGGTCGCCGCCCCCGCCGGATGGGATTCGAACCGCTCGGGCGCGGTAAAGTCGCGGGGCGGGGCCAGAACCGGAGCGATGCGGTCTGTTTCCGCGGCGGTGCGGGGCACCAGCGACAGATGCGGCTCGCCCCAGGGTCCGGACGGCGGTTCCTGCGCCCCCGCGAGAGGGGCACAGAAAATTGCGGCCCCCGTCAGGGTGCCGCACAGGATCTTTCGGGCTGTGATCATCTGAGCCTCATTGAAACACCGCGTCGGGGTTGTCGAGACTGTCGGATCCGCTGACATCGACGCCCTGCAGCCCGATTGCCGCGACCGCCCGTTCGATATCCCGGGTCTGCGCCACCAGCGCATCGATCGCGGTCTGGATCATCGCGCCGCCTTCGTCATTGGCGGGATCCAGAAGCTGGTCATAGGCGGTGCCGGCTTCCGCCGAATCGCTGATCGCCGTCAGGGTTTGCATGGTGTGGTCGATATTCGCCATCAGGTCCTGCGCCAGATCCGGGTCCCGTTCGGCGACAACCTGCATCAGCGACGGCCCTTCGACAACCGATCCGTCGATGCGCGTATAGCGACCGGTATAAACGTTCCGCACTCCCAGCCCGTCGTAATAATGGCTGGCATGGGTGTTGTCGGAGAAGCAGTCATGTTCCTCTTCGGGATCGTGCAGCAGCAGGCCCAGCTTCATCCGGTCGCCCGCCTGTTCGCCATAAGACAGCGACCCCATGCCGGTGAAGGCCATGACCATGCCCTGGGTCGGGTCCGCGGTCACATCCGTGCGCGCTTGCCCGCCTTCGTCCCACGCGGCGACGATTTCTTCCAGATCGGTCACCAGCAGTTCCACTGCCGAGGTCAGATACTGAATGCGCCGGTCGCAATTGCCGCCGGTGCAGGCGGCGGTGTCGAAATCGCTGGCCGGACGGGCCCCGGCTCCGGGGCCGGTTCCGTTCAGATCCTGTCCCCACAGCAGGAATTCGATGGCGTGATAGCCGGTGGCGACATTGGCTTCGATCCCGTCGATCTCATGCAATTGGCGCAGCAGGTCGGGGGTGATGGTGCTGGCGTCCAGTTCCGTGCCCGACACCTCCAAAGACGGGTGCGCGATCACGTTGACCTCGGAATAGGGGTTTTCGTCGTTGCCGCCCAGCAGCGGGCTGACATAGTCGATCAGACCTTCGTCCAGCGGCCAGGCGTTCACGCGGCCTT
>JAGQRU010000106.1 GCA_020425105.1 Paracoccaceae bacterium | reverse complement strand
GCTTGCCCATATGCACGATCGCATGCGCGCCCTGGGACTGGCGAAGCCAGAAATAGAACGCCAGATAGTTGTGCGGCGGCACCAGATCGGGACTGTGATAGGTCTCCTGCGGGTCGATATTATACCCCCGCGCGGGCTGCACCCCGACGCTCACATGGCCGAAGCGCAGGATCGACAAGGCAAAGCCGTCAGGTCCGGCGAATGGGTCGCTTTCGGGTGCGCCCCAGCGGTCTTCGATCCGCTGGCGGATGGTATGGGGCAGCAGGTCATAGGCGGCGCGATAGGCCTCCAGCGACAGCCGTTCGCCGCCGTCGCGAAGCGTCCGGTCGGCCAGCCAGTTGGTTGGCCCGGCCTGAATCGCCCGCATCAGCGCGGCGCTGTCGGCGGGCGCGTCCGGCACATGGTACCCGGCCTCGGCCAGCAGCCGCAGAACGTGGACGGTCGCGGCGGGGGTGTCCAGCCCGACCCCGTTGGCCAGCCGCCCGTCCTTGTTCGGATAATTGGCCAGCACCAGCGCAACCTGCCGGTCCCCGGGCGCGGTGCGGCGCAACCGTGCCCAGTTCGCCGTCAGATCGGCGACGAATTCCACCCGGTCGCCCCGGGCGCGGTAGGTGGCGATGGGGCATTCGGTATCTTCGTCGAAGAACGCCTCGCCCTTGAAGCTGATGGCGCGCGACAAGACACGCCCGTCCACTTCGGGCAGGGCAACGTTCATGGCGATGTCGCGCGGTCCCAGCCCCGCCTGGCCACGTTCCCAGCTGTCTTCAGTGGCGCTCGACAGCACAAGCTGGAACACCGGCGCGCTGTGCGCGGCGGGGCCGGCAAGGGGGTTCGATGCCCCCGCGCCGGCCTCTTCGCCCTGCGCCGCGCCCGTGGCGAAGGCCGTGCCGTTCAGGATCACCTCCGGTGGCGCGGCGCGAAACAATTCCTCCAGCGTCGCGACGCTCAGCGGATCCTTCAGCGATGCCACGAAGACCGGCATCGGGTTCAGCTCCCGGCGCAGCAGCGCCCGGATCAGCCGGTTGACCGGGTGCAGCCCCGCCCCCTGCACCAGCGCGCGATAAAAGATCACCGGCACCACCGGCGCGCCATCGGTCCAGTGCTGCCGCAGCGCCGCCAGATCCGTCACGCCGCTGCCCGGCCAGTACAGCCCGGCCCGCAGCAGCGGTCTGGCGGCAGGCGGCCGGTCGTCGCGGCCCGCGATCATCGCCTGGGCATGGGCCAGGAAATAGGCAGCGTTTTCGGGCCCGCCTTCAACCAGATAGGCCCAGAGCGCCTCCCAATCGGCGCGTGGCACGGTGGACAACCGCCACAATTCGTCATCCGGCTTGTCGTCGCCCGGCAGGGCCGCAAACGCCACCCCGGCCTCGTGCAGATGGGCGGCGTATTGCTCCAGACCGTATTTCCAGTAGCCGACCCCGCCCAGCACCCGGGCGACGACCAGCTTCGACCTGCGGGCACAGTTCCGGATATGCAGATCGACGGACATCGGGTGGCGCAGATGCATCAGATTGGCCAGCCGCAGCCCCGGCGCCCCGGGCATCTCGGCCCGCGCGGCGCTGAGCGCGGCCAGTTCGGTATCCGCGGCGCTCAGCACCACCAGATCGGCCGGGGTCTGGCCCAGATCGACCGGTTCGGCACCGTCATCCAGGTTTCCGGGCGTGGCGGCAAGCAGATGCATCGTCATGTCCTCCGGGTCCGGGGCGGATCAGACCTGCAGCGCGGCGGCGATGGCGGCCCGGTCCAGACCCGTCTGTCCGATGACCACCAGACGGGTTTCGCGCGGCTCCTGCGCCGAAAACGGGCGGTCGAAATAGCTGTCCACCCGCGGCCCCACCGCCTGCAGGGTCAGCCGCAGGGGCTTGCCCGCGACGGCGGCAAAGCCCTTCAGGCGCAGGATGTCGTGGGTCCGGATCACGGCGGCCACCTGTTCGGCAAAGGCGTTGGGGTCAGCAATCTCAGCCCGCGAGACGACGAAGCTTTCGAAATCGTCGTGATCGTGATGGTGGTGGTGATCGTGATCGTGATCGTCGTGGTCATCGTCATGATCGTCGTCGTCATGGTGATGGTGGTGATGCGCCGCGCGGGCGGCCATGTCGTCTTCGGCCCCCACGCCCTGACCCAACAGGATATCGGCCGGCAGCGCGCCCATTGTGGCGCGCACCACCTGCACGCCCGCCCGCGCGCCCGTTTTCAGCTTCGTGGCCAGCGCGTCCGCTTCGGCGGTCTCCAGCAGATCCGATTTGTTCACCACGATCATGTCGGCACAGGCGATCTGGTCTTCGAAAAGCTCGGACAGCGGGGTTTCATGGTCGAGGTTGCCGTCCTGCCGGCGCTGCGCATCCACCGCTTCCACGGAATGGGCGAAGCGGCCTTCCGACACCGCCTTGCCGTCAACCACCGTCACCACGCCGTCCACGGTCACGCGGGTGCGGATCTCGGGCCAGTTGAACGCCTGTACCAGAGGCTGCGGCAGCGCCAGACCCGAGGTTTCGATGACGATATGATCCGGCAGCGTTTCCCGCGACAGCAGCTTTTCCATGGTGGGGATGAAATCGTCGGCCACGGTGC
>JAGQRU010000105.1 GCA_020425105.1 Paracoccaceae bacterium | reverse complement strand
TCGGTGATCTTCTTGCGCAGCGTATTTCTGTTGATCCCCAGAAGATCGGCACATTTCGCCTGATTGCCGCCGGTTGCGTCCAGGGCAATTTCGATCAGCGGCGTTTCCACCTCGCGCAGGATGCGCTGATAAAGCCCCGGCGGCGGCAACACCCCGCCATGCAGATCGAAGTAGCGCCGCAGATGGGCCCCGACCGACGCCGACAGTTTTTCGGTATCGGCGCGCCCGCCAAGGGGCTCCATGCTCGGCTGATTGCCCAGAACATGTTCCACATCGCTTTTTGAGATCTGATCTTCCGGGCTGGTCACGACCAGACGCCGGACGGTGTTTTCCAACTGACGTACGTTTCCCGGCCAGGAATAGGCGCGGATCATTTCCAACGCATCGGGCGCGAAGGCACGTGTCGGGGCCCCGTCGCGTTCGGCGCGCGCCAGGAAATGATCGGCCAGAAGCGGAATGTCGTCGACCCGTTCGCGCAGCGCGGGCACCTGCACGGTCACGCCGCTGAGCCGGTAATACAGGTCCTGCCGGAAGCCGCCATTGTCGATCCGATGGCTCAGATCGCCCTGGGATGTCGCCATGACCCGCGGCGCGGGGTCGCCGAAACCGTCGAGCATGCGCACGATCTTCGCCTGGCTTTCAGCGCTGAAATCGCCCACCTCGTCAAACAGGATGGACCCGCCGCGGGCCCGCGCCACCAGATTGGCCGGGCCGTCCACGCCATCCAGATCCGATGCCGAAGCGATCACGAAGGGCATCGCCCGGCGGTCCGAAAAATCGTGGATCGCCCGGCCAATCAGGGATTTCCCCGTGCCGCTTTCGCCCGTGATCATCACCGACAATTCGGTGTTCATCACCCGCGCCACCAGCCGGTAAAGCGCCTGCATCGCGGGCGTGCGCCCGACCAGCGGCAATTCGTCGGTGGTATCCACCACCGCTTCGCGGCGCGCGGGCGCCCGGCGCTTGACCTCCAACGCGCGCGAGGCGCGTTTCATCAGATCCGGCAGGTCGAAGGGTTTGGGAAGATAGTCGAAGGCTTCGGCCTCGGCCGCCTGAATGGCGGTCATGATGGTATTCTGCGCCGAAATCACGATCACCGGCAGCCCGGGGCGTTCCTTGGTGATCCGCGGCAGGGTTTCCAGCCCGTTGCCATCCGGCATCACCACATCCGAGATCACCAGATCGCCTTTGCCCTCTTCGACCCATCGCATCAGCGTCATCAGCGACGAGGTTGCATGAACCTTGCACCCGGCGCGGGTCAGGGCTTGGGTCAGAACGGTGCGGATCGTGCGGTCGTCGTCCGCAACAAGGATCGTGCCATCCATCAGGGCGTCTCCGTCTCTTTGGGGGCGACAGGCAGGGAGATGCGGAAAACAGTGCGTCCGGGCACGCTTTCCACACCGATCCAGCCGTCATGTTCGGAAATGATCTTGGACACCAGAGCCAGTCCCAGCCCGGTACCGTTTTCCCGTCCGGATACGAACGGATCGAAAATGTCAGACGCGATGTCGGGCGGCAGTCCGGGACCGTCATCGATGATTTCCACCACCAGCGGCAGCCGCGCAGCGGTCCCATCCCGGCGGCGCAACCGCAACGACAGGTCATAGAAGGTCCGCAGCCGGATCGTGCCGCCTTCTTTCATGTCGGCGGCTTCGGCGGCGTTTTTCATCAGGTTCTGAAACACCTGCAGCATCTGGTCGCCATCGACATAGGTGTTGGGCAGCGACGGATCGTAATCCTCGACAATCTTCATCCGCGCGGCCACGCCCAGGGCTGCCGATTTCCGCGCACGATCCAGCAGGTCGTGGATGTTCACGGATTTTCGCAGCGGCGGGCGCAGATTTCCGAACTGCTCCACCTGATCCAGCAGCTTGGTGATCCGCCGCGCTTCGGCCACGATCAGATCGGTCAGCTCCAGGTCATCACCCGCCAGCCCCATGGCCAGAAGCTGCGCGGCGCCGGTGATACCGGCCAACGGGTTCTTGATTTCATGGGCCAGCATTTCAGCCATGCCAATGGCCGATTTCGCCGCCGATTTGACCGAATTCGCCCGGTCCATGCGGTCGGCGATCTGGCGCGGTTCGAACAGCACCAGAACGCGGCCTTCGTCGCGCAGGACCGGGCCGATCTGGATATTGCACTGTACCGGCGCGCAGGTTCCGCTGCCCACATAGACGTCGTTGATGAACAGCCCCGCGCGGTCCTTGCGCACGCGCGCGAAGGCTTCTTCCAGCGGCGCGTCCACCATCACCTTGTCCCAGACGGGTTTGCCCAGCAGGGATTTGGCCGAACAGTTCAGAAACACCTCTGCCGCCGGGGTGATGTCGGCGATGCAGTCTTCCGCATCCAGCAGGATCGCGGGCACCGGCAGCGATGCCCAGAGCGTTTCCCCCCAATCGGCGGTCATGCGGCGATCTCGTGGCGCTGCGCCAGCGCTTGCGGCAACAGGCGCTGCACCGCCGCGGCGCTGCCCGCGGTCAGGACCTCGCGCCGAAGAGGCTGCGGCGTGTTGGCGGCGTCCATGTACCACCCAAGATGCTTGCGCGCGACACGCAGCCCCAGCGGCGCGCCGTAAAAGTGCAGCATGTCGTCGTGATGCGCGGCCACCATATCCACCAGATCGGCGCCAGCGGGGATCCGCGGCGCGGGCGTGCCATACAAGGCCGAGGCGATCTGAGCCAAAATCCAGGGCCGTCCCTGCGCCCCCCGCCCGATCATCACCCCGGCAGCCCCCGAAAGCGCCAGCGCAGCGGTGGCATCGGCGGCGGACCGGATGTCGCCATTGGCAACGACCGGGATCTCCAGCCCGTCCACGATGGGCGCAATGGCCGCCCAATCCGCGCGCCCCTTGTAGAACTGACACCGGGTGCGGCCATGAACGGTCAGCATCTGCACGCCCGCATCGGCGGCCCGGCGCCCCAGTTCCGCCGCATTGAGGCAAGTCTCGTCCCAGCCCAGCCGCGTCTTCAGCGTCACCGGCACCTTGACCGCCCCGACCACCGCATCGATCAGACGCAGCGCATGATCCAGATTGCGCATCAGGGCCGAACCGGAAAACCCGCCAACAACCTTCTTTGCCGGGCAGCCCATGTTGATGTCGATGATCCGCGCGCCATTGGCTTCGACCATGCGCGCGGCCTCGGCCATCCAGACCGGATCGCGGCCGGCAAGCTGGACGGCGCTGTGGTGGTCGTCCAGCCCCAGTTCCGCCCGTTCACGCACCCCGGGCTTGGCCTGCACCATTTCCTGGCTGGCCACCATTTCGGACACGACCAGCCCCGCGCCGAACCGTGCCACCAGACGACGGAAGGGCAAATCGGTGATCCCGGCCATCGGCGCCAGCAGGACCTGCGGCGCGATGGTATGATGTGCCAAGCGAATGGACAACTGCTCAATCCTTACGCGAAAGTTACTTCGACCTAGAACCTCCTTAACCGAATAGCAAAGTGGTCCGGCGACATTATGACGGCAAAATCATATTTTGCACATTTTTTGTGCGTTGTTTTGACCTTCTCGCTTTGGATTGTCTCTCACAGGGGCAAGTCCTAAACAAACCCCATCCAATTGGAGGTCCAAATGAAGGCAGCAGCCCTGATTGTCGCCGCCGGGCGCGGCACCCGCGCGGGCGGCGGCCTGCCGAAGCAGTATCGCCTTCTGGCCGGACAGCCGGTGCTGACCCACACTCTGGCGGCGCTGGCGCAGGACCCCGCAGTGACCGCGCTGATCGTCGTCATCCATCCCGAAGACCGCGCGCTGTTCGATCGGCTGATCGCGGCGCCCGCCGGACACCCCCTGATCGTCGTCGACGGCGGCGCTACGCGGGATGCCTCAGTCCGCGCCGGACTGGCCGCGGTGCCCGACGACTGCACGCGGGTCCTGATCCACGATGCCGCCCGCCCGCTGGTCACCCCGCGAGTGATCGCGTCCGTGCTGAAAGCGCTCGACAACACGCCCGGCGCGGCGCCAGCGCTGCCGGTCACCGATGCGCTGTGGACCGGAGACCTGGGACAAGTCACCGGCACCCGCGACCGCGACGGGCTGTTTCGCGCGCAGACGCCGCAGGGTTTTCATCTGGATGCGATCCGGGCCGCCCATGCCACGCATCCCGGCGGCGCCGCGGACGATGTGGAGGTCGCCCGCGCCCATGGGCTTGACGTCGCGATCACCGAAGGGGATGAGGACAACATCAAGATCACGCTGCCTCAGGACTTCGCGCGCGCCGAACGCCTGCTGGCCGCGCGGAAGGAGCAGCACATGGATCTGCGTCTGGGCAATGGCTATGACGTGCACAAATTCTGCGATGGCAGCGGGGTGATCCTGTGCGGGATCGAGGTTCCGCATGACAAGGCGCTGCTGGGCCATTCCGACGCCGATGTGGGCATGCACGCGATCACCGACGCGATCTATGGCGCGCTGGCCGAAGGCGATATCGGGCGCCACTTTCCGCCGTCGGATCCGCAATGGAAAGGCGCCGCGAGCGAGATCTTCCTGCGTCACGCCGTCGATCTTGCCGCAACGCGCGGCTTTGCGATCGCCAATGTCGATTGCACCATCGTCTGCGAACACCCGAAGATCGGGCCTCATGCGGAAGCGATGCGCACCCGGCTGGCGGCAATCATGGGGCTGGACACCGCCCGCATCAGCGTCAAGGCGACCACGTCGGAAAAGCTGGGCTTCACCGGGCGCGGCGAAGGCATTGCGGCACTGGCCACCGCCGCACTGGTGGCCGCATGAGGCTGACCCGCGCGCTCTGCACACTGGGCGGCGTCGGGCTGATCCGCCCCGCGCCCGGCACCTGGGGCACCGCGGCGGCGCTGCCGCTCGGGTATCTCATCCACGCGCTGGCCGGATTTCCCGGGCTTGTCATCGCGACGCTGCTGGCCACCGCCATCGGCATCTGGGCCATCGGACGCGAGGAAGCGGCCACCGGCAATCACGACGCGTCGGAAATCGTCATCGACGAACTGGTCGGGGTCTGGATCGCGCTGTGGCCGCTATCGGGCGGGTTGTGGCATGCGGGGCTGGGCCCGTGGGTCTTTCCCTGGCCGGGCTGGATCGGCGCGTTCGCGTTCTTCCGGCTGTTCGACATCTGGAAACCCGGGCCGGTGGGCTGGGCCGACCGGCAGCCCGGCGCGATCGGGGTAATGATGGATGACGTTATTGCAGGACTCTTTGCCGCGGTTGTGATAGCTGCCGCAGCAGCCATCGCACACGGAGTATTTGGTATATGAGTATTGACCGCCTGCTTGCCGCCGCCATCGCCAAAGGCGTCCTGATCGTAACGGCGGAAAGCTGCACCGGCGGGATGATTGCCGGGGCCATTACCGACATTGCCGGGGCTTCCGCGATCTTCGACAGGGGATTCGTCACCTATTCCAACAACTCCAAACAAGAGATGCTGGGCGTGCGCGAAGACACGCTTGCCAAATATGGCGCCGTGTCGGAGCAGGTTGCGCAAGAAATGGCCGAAGGCGCCTTGGCCCGGTCCGATGCCAATCTTGCCCTGTCCGTCACCGGCATCGCGGGTCCGGGCGGGTCCGACCACAAGCCCGAAGGCCGGGTGTGTTTCGGACTGGTGCAGGACGGATGCGACGCCTTCACCGAAACGGTCGAATTCGGCGCCATCGGGCGGGCGCAGGTGCGCACGGCGACCGTGGTCGTGGCGATGGAAATGCTGCTAGGCGCGGTCGACACCTGAGGCCGCATAAAGCGCCTTCGCGCGGTCTTCGAAGGCGCGCACGATGCGCTGCATCGCTTCGTTGAAAACCACCCCAATGACGCCCTGCAAGACTTTGTTCTTGAATTCGAAATCCACGAAGAAGTCGACCTCGCAGCCGCCCTCCGCCAGCGGGTGGAAGCTCCAGCGGGACTTCAGAAACTTAAACGGGCCGTCCAGATATTCCGTGTCGATGAACCGGTCCTGATCGTGCAGGGTGACCCGGCTTCCAAACCGTTCGCGGAACACCTTGAACGAGATCACCAGATCCGCCTCGACCACCTCGACCGCGCCGGTTTTCTGACGCGACCGGATCCGCGCCGCCGCGCACCAGGGCAGAAATTCGGGATACGACGCGACATCCGCCACCAGCGCATACATCTGGTCCGCCTGATACGGCAGCACCCGTTTTTCGGTGTGGCGTGGCATCGTTGTCCTTTTTGTCGCGAGACAGTGGCGGGTCATATCGTAAAGTCCCCGTGTAAAATCAAGGGGACGATATGTCTGACCGCTCTTACGTGATCGACAAGATGATCTCGGCCAAGCGCATCGCGGCCCGGATCGAAACGCTCGCCCGCGAGATCGAGACCCATTATTCCGGCGTCGACAAGCTGGTCGTGGTCGGGCTTCTGCGCGGATCGTTCATCTTCATCGCCGATCTGGTGCGCGAGCTGGGGATGAATATCGAGGTCGATTTCATCGAAGCCTCGTCATACGGAAACAGCACTGAAAGTTCGCGCGAAGTGCGGATCCTGAAGGATCTCCGCGGCAAGATCGGCGGCCGGCATGTGCTGGTGGTCGAAGACATCGTGGATACCGGGTTCACCATGTCCCATGTGATGCATCTGCTGCGTGCCCGCGAACCCGCGTCGCTGCGGTCGATCGTGCTTCTGGACAAACCCGCGCGCCGCGAAGTGCCCTTCACCGCGGACTGGACCGGGTTTGAAATCCCCGACGAATTCGTCGTCGGCTATGGCATCGACTTCGCGCAACGGAATCGCAACCTGCCCTATATCGGCAAGGTGCGTTTCACCGAATGATCCCTCTGCATTGGCTGATGCGCATGTCCAACTGGGCGCGGCGACCGCCAAGCTGGGCGCAGGTCCGGGTGGTGGCGCTGATCCTGGGCATCTGCGCGCTGCTTTACGGGATCGAACAGGTCTTTGGCTGGCCCGAGTGGCTGACGCCCGACCGAGGTGTGGGGCGGCACGGGGTTTTGGCCATTCCGCACTGACCAGCGTTATTTGCCACCGACACTGGCAGAGAAGCTGAACCCGCGATCCATATCGCTGATCGCTGCGATCGTATCCGCCACCAGGGCCGGCGTCAGCGTTTCGGCATGCAGCAAGGTGCGCATGGTGCTTTCCGCCTTCAGCTGGCTGGACTTGTAATGGGCGTAAAATGCGAAGCTGAGCGCCGCCAGCGCGGTCACGCTGGTTTGCACGCTGGAATTGGTGATGACCCAGGACAGACCTTCAGGGCGCCGCGCCTCCCCCGCATCGCCGGATGCATTCTTCTTGGCGCGGGCGCCCGCCAGACCGCTGAGCGCGGGCCAGGACAGCACCAGAACCGCCAGTGCCATGGCCAGCCAGAACGCGCCCTTGTTCAGCACCGAATAGCTCCAGCTCTTGATATAGATATCGTCGATCAGGGCGAGCCGCCGGATATCCTCGGGCTTCCGCGAGTTGCCATAAAGACATTGCGCTACGCTGCGGAGGTAATCGCCGCTCGTCTCTACTCCAGGGTCGTGCAGACAGCGTTCATCGGCCCCACCCGGCGCCGCCCCCGCATTCGGCGCTGGCTCTTGCGCGCCAGCCCCCATCAGCCCGGCCGCCGCAAGGCCCGCCGAAAGGCCAATCACCCCCAGGATCGCACGGAACCTTTTGCCCATCGGCGTCGCCTCCCCGCCGCCAGTGTAGCGCGTGACCTCCCGCCCTGTCACGCCGGCACACTGCATCACACCCTCGTGAGCCGCGACCCGCGACTCGGGACAAGCCGCCGCAAATCGGACAACCTGAGGCGGACCGGCACCGCCCGGCCAACCGTTGGGAGAAGAAAATGATTTCAGTCCGTCTTGCTGCCGTGACCGCGCTCGCCCTGGCTCCGGCCCTGGTCAGCGCACAGGATTACAAGTTCCAACTGACCGCCCGCCAGGGTCAAATGGCCATTGCCGGGATCGGTGCAAGCGTTCTGGGCGACATGGCGAAAGGCAAGATTGCCTATGACGCCGCCGCCGCGGAAGCCGCCGCCCACAACATCGCCGCCATTGCGTCGCTCAACCAGGACGGGCTCTGGCCCGAAGGGTCCGACGACATGAGCATCGACGGCACCCGGGCGCAGCCGACGATCTGGGAAAACAACGCCGATTTCATGTCCAAATGGGAGTCCTTCCAGACCGCCGCGCTGAGCTTGTCCGATGCCGCTGGCAGCGGGGTCGAGGCGATGCAGCCTGCTCTCAATACGCTCGGTCAGGCCTGCGTGGCTTGCCACAAGGCGCATCGCGCGCCGGAAAACTGACGGCGGCGCCGGGGAGCCGCTGAAAGATGCAGCGCCTTTTCATCGTCTCGGCCATCGTGGCGGGCCTGTTTGGCGCCGGGTGGGTCCTGTCCGCTGGGCGTCCCCTGCCCGCCGCAGCCGTGGCCGGGCTGTCGGGCGATCCGGCAGCGGGTGAAGCCGTGTTTCATGCCGCCGGTTGCGCGTCGTGCCACATGGCGCCGGAGGCCGAAGGTCCGGCCCGGCGCGTGCTGTCGGGCGGCCAGCGGTTCCCGTCGCCCTTCGGCACTTTCGTTGCGCCCAATATCTCCCCCGACCCGGATCAGGGGATCGGGGGATGGGATCTGCGCGCCTTTGCCAGCGCCCTGAAGCGCGGCGTCCGCCCGGACGGCGCGCATTACTTTCCTGCGTTTCCCTATACGACCTATACCCGCATGACGCTTCAGGATGTGGCCGACCTGAAAGCCTTCATGGACCTGCTGCCGCCGGACGCCACGCCCAGCCAGCCCCATGAGGTCGCCTTTCCGTTCAATATCCGCCGCAGTCTGTTCGGTTGGAAACTGCTGTTTCTCGACGCGGACTGGGTGCTGGACGCCGGGACCAATCCGTCACTTCAGAGGGGCCGCTATCTGGTCGAAGCCATGGGGCATTGCGCCGAATGCCACACGTCCCGCAATATCCTCGGCGGGATAGACAAGGCGCGCTGGATGGCCGGAGCGCCGAACCCTGCCGGAAAGGGCCGCATCCCGAACATCACGCCCGGTGCGCTGGACTGGTCTGAAGCCGACATCGCCTATTACCTGGAAACCGGCTTCACCCCGGATTTCGACAGTGTGGGCGGTCATATGGCCTTTGTGGTAGAAAATACCGCGCTGCTCGCGCCAGAGGACCGCGCCGCCATCGCCGCGTATCTTAAAGCTCTCCCGCCGCTGAAATAGCGGCTTGAGCATTTCTGCGATGCGAAGCCCGCCGACCACCGGCGGGCTCATCTGAGATCCAAGACGGTGCAGGCCGCGTCTGACGCCAGCGCCGGGTCATAGGCGCCGTTGCGCAGCGCGCGGTCCCGGAGCCGTTCAGCGCGCCAGCTTCTCCTGCCGGGCCTTGCGCAGACGGTCGAAATCGTCACCCGCGTGATAGGAACTGCGGGTCAGCGGCGTCGCCGAAACCATCAGGAACCCCTTGCCATAGGCGGCTTTTTCATAGCTGGCGAACTCTTCGGGCGTCACGAAGCGTTCGACCTTGTGGTGTTTGGGTGTGGGCTGAAGGTACTGGCCGATGGTCAGGAAATCGACATCCGCGGCGCGCATGTCATCCATGATCTGCAGCACCGACTGACGATCTTCGCCCAGTCCGACCATGATCCCGGATTTGGTGAACATGGACGGGTCGAGCTCCTTCACCCGCTGCAACAGGCGCAGCGAATGGAAATAGCGGGCGCCCGGGCGCACTTCGGGGTAAAGGCCGGGCACGGTTTCAAGATTATGGTTGAACACATCGGGCTTGGCCGCCACCACGACTTCCAGCACCTCGGGGGCGCATTTCAGAAAGTCGGGGGTCAGAATTTCGATGGTGGTGCCCGGCGCGCGATGGCGCACGGCGCGGATCGTCTGGGCAAAATGTTCGGCACCGCCGTCTTCCAGATCGTCCCGGTCGACCGAGGTGATCACCACGTGGTTCAGCCCCAGCTTGGCCACCGCATCGGCAACCCGGCCCGGTTCGAAAACGTCCAGCTGGTTCGGCCGCCCGGTGGCGACGTTGCAGAAGGTACAGCCACGGGTGCAGATGTCGCCCATGATCATCATCGTGGCGTGCCCCTGCGACCAGCATTCCCCGGCATTCGGGCAGCCTGCTTCTTCGCAGACCGTGGTCAGCTTATGCTCGCGCATGATCTGATGAGTTTTCTTGTAGCCGTCCGACATGGGCGCCTTGACCCGGATCCAGCTTGGCTTCTTCGGCTGGGCATTGTCGGGGCGATGCGCCTTCTCCGGGTGGCGCTGTTCGGGAATCGTCAGGTCACGCATGTGGTTGCTCCTCCTGTGCCCAGTAAATAGGCCAACAATTCTGTCCTGTCTCTCTTCATGAGCGCATAGCAGCTATGACGGGACAAAATGCCCTCTGACCGCTTGCCGTCAGTTTAGACGCATTCTAAATGATGAATGCCGCAATGCGGCATTGTCATTCTCCAGTCGCAACAGGATAGCCGCCATGAAAGCCGGTCTCAAGCTCCCCGAAGTCACCTTCAAAACCCGTGTGCGCGACGAAAGCATCGCTGGGCCCAATCCGTTCCGCTGGCAGGACCGTACCACCGCCGATTATTTCGCCGGCAAGCGGGTGGTTCTGTTTGCTCTGCCGGGCGCCTTCACGCCGACCTGTTCCACCTATCAGCTGCCCGGATACGAAAACGGGTTCGCGACATTTCAGGCCGAAGGCATCGACGAGATCTATTGCCTGTCGGTCAATGATGCGTTCGTGATGAACAAATGGGCCGAAGCGCAGGGGATCAAGAATATCAAGGTCATCCCCGACGGATCGGGCGAATTCACCCGCAAGATGGGCATGCTGGTCGCCAAGGACAATCTGGGCTTCGGGCAACGGTCCTGGCGTTATGCGGCCGTGGTCAACAATGGCGAAGTCGAAGCCTGGTTCGAAGAGCCGGGCCTGAGCGACAACCACGCCGAAGACCCCTATGGCGTGTCCTCGCCGGAAAACGTTCTATCCTATCTGAAAGAAGCCAATCAGGCCAGCGCGGCCTGATCCGGGCACAGAGCGGCAGTCAAGCCGTCAGACACAAAGAGCGGGCCGCGGCCCGCTCTTTTTTTGCGTAATGGCGCGGCGGCAAGGCCATCGCGTGAGACTGTCAGGGGCGCGTCAAGCTCGCCTGATGGACCATCGCGGGACCATCCGCTGCCGCGACGACGGGCGCGCTGCGCTCCTGCTTCGCTGCGTGCAGCGGGACCGCCACCGCAAATGCTAACGCCAGACAGATATTTAGGGCTTTGAGCATGACTCGATGCCTCCTGAAATTCGGGCGCAGACCGATGGGCGTCACCGCATTTCGAATACAGCGACCGGCGCGGATCAGTCTGCGCCCGACTACTAATCGGTTATCTTGGTTAACGGTTTCCTAAGACCGCACGCTGCCTCGGCGGCCGACACCCGGCTGTGTCATTCCGCCCCAATCCGCGCGCGTGGCAGCTTTTTGACGCCTCAGGCCGCAGCAGCCGTCGGCGCGATATGGGGGAAGCGGTGACGCAGCACATAGGCCGGGATCTGCGCCCGCCGGATGCCGATCAGAAACAGCTCGCCATCGCTTTTGGCGTTCAACCGCAATGCTTCCGGCCGGATGGCCCGGCGCAGCGCCGCGGGGTTAAACCCAAAGCCCAAGCTTGCCAGACATTGATCGATGGCCGGGTCGATGGGCGGGGCGAAATTCAGTTCCACCAGTGACTTATCGTTCATTGGAAACCTCTCGTAGGGTTACGGGGTTTCCTCCCTGCTTTTAAAGATAAGCCAAAACCCTTCTATTTGTTTAAAGTTACGCTGCGGCATCGGCTGGGAATTGCCGCACTGCAGCATTTTCGCCGCACCTGCCCGCATCACGGGCCGAAATAGCCCGTTTCGACACAGATCAGGGTCAGGATTTCATGACCTTGGGCAGCGATATATCATGCCGCGCGGCGGTTTTCCGGCGGGCTCTCTGCGTGAAAGGACCGGCCAGTGGCCCTGCCTTCCGCCTCGGATCAAAACCTTTCGGCCAGGAATGCATCGACCTCCGCGGCCAGCGGGATCGCCGCGGCCGCGCCGGGGCGTGTTACTTGAATCGCCGATGCGGCGGCGGCGCGGCGCAGTGCCGTCGCAACGGGCAGCCCCGCATCGAACCCGGCCAGCGCATATCCCAGAAATGTGTCGCCCGCCCCGGTCGTATCCACCGGCACCACCTTGAAGGCATCGATCTCAACCCGGCCGGCGGGTGAGATATGCGCGGCGCCGTCCGCCCCATAGGTCACCAGAAGCGTCATGCGGTCCAGCCGCGGCACAAGATCCGGCAGGGCCGCGCGCAGCTGTGCCTCCTCCAGCGCGTTGACCGACAGCAATTCGACATAGGGCAGCACCTCGCGCACTGCCTCTGGCACGAAAGGCGCGGCACAATAGGCCACGCGCAGCCCGGCATCATGGGCGAGCTTCGCCGCATAAGCGCTTGCATTTGTTTCATTCTGCATCAGAAACCAGTCGCCAGGCGCAGCGCTGTCCATGGCGGCGCAGACTTGCGCTTCGGCAATCGCGTGATTGGCCCCCTTGAACAGGACAATCGCATTTTCCGCGGCATTATCGACCATGATCATCGCATGACCGGTCGGTGTGTCCAGATCGGCCACCGCCGAAACATCGACGCCCGCGTTGGCCAGAAGATCGCGGGTCCAGCCCCCGCCGGGCCCGATTGCGCCCAGATGCCGAACCGTCCCGCCGGCCCGCGCGATGGCGATGGACTGGTTCGCCCCCTTGCCGCCAAGCCCGGTTTCAAGACTGGCAGCGGCAATGGTTTCGCCCGGATGCGGCAAGGTCGCCAGCCGGTAGACATGGTCGATATTGATCGACCCGAAATTGAGGATCGGCATCGGCAACGCCCCCGTTCGGCCTGTGTGCCGAGTGTAGGCGTCCGCCTTAATTTCACAAGGTTGTGGTTTTTGAATGGCCCCGGGGAGTTTTGTCCGGG
>JAGQRU010000104.1 GCA_020425105.1 Paracoccaceae bacterium | reverse complement strand
TGCTGTTGCACTCGCTTAATCTCTCCGCGGGTGCCGTAAGCGGGGAACCTTTTGCTCTACGCGAACTTAAAGAACGAGCCGAAAGCCATGATCGCCACCATCTTAATATCGAACCTCATCTCTACGATTTCTGGCTGAATGCCCTGATTGAAACCGCCCGCGAATTTGACGATAAATGGAACCCAACGATTGAGCATGCCTGGCGTACGACATTTCAGCATGTGATCGATTACATGCGGCGGCGGTATTGAGTGGACGTATTTGCCTTTAATTCAGATACGAATTTCGTCCAGAAGATGTTTGAGCAAGATAGTGAGCGGATCATCTACAATTCATTTTTTAGATCTGCCGGTTGAACCCAAATAACCTTGCCGTTTTTCCCTTCTTCATCGGATTGCCAGGTTGCTACTGGTAAATTCAGGTAGCGATGGATACTGATAACCTCGGCGAGCCTTTGTTCCAAGGCATTGTTGAATTGGTCTGGTTCGTCCATTAGTTTTGTGATGTCCGTAGTTGGAACGTTAGTTGCCACCAGGTTTCCCCTTTTCAATATGTTTCCAGCAAAGGTCATCATAAACCTGGAGTGTGGTGGTTCCCGCACCCCTGGCAATTATAGTTGGACGACTGGGTGTACTGTGAGAATTATTATACACAATCCAACGTGTTGTAAGAGGTTGATAGATCTCAAAAAAGTTCCGAAGACTACGATAATACCGTCGGCGAATAACCTCGTCAGGAATATCGTGACCACCGCATTTTACGCGATCGGAAACTCGCGACACAGCTAGATCTGGGCTGGCAAGCCAGAAATAGATCAGGTGAAAATGGTAACCTATTGCGATTTGCTTTTCGATCCAGGGAGCAAATGAGCGACTTGACAATGTTGATTCAAATGAAAAGCTCTCCCGACTTGATGCGAGATCTTTCATGTGGGTGAGCATGATACGTCCCGCTTTAATTGCGACGCTCTCGGGATCGAATGGTGAAAGGCCTTGTGCAATGACATCCGCATTGACGAACTGAGGAATGTCAAATTGTGTTTTGAGGAAAGCGGAGGCATAAGTCGACTTACCGGAACCATTTGGGCCAGCGAGTACCACGATAGCCGGATTTTCTAGAGACATCGAGTTCTCCATTTCAGTAAGGCTCACCCGCGCAACAACTTCGCTGCTTCCACTGCGAAGTAAGTCAAAATTCCATCTGCTCCCGCGCGTTTGAACGCCATCAGGCTCTCGATCATCACCTTGTCGTGGTCGAGCCAGCCTTGGGCGGCGGCTCCGGTGAGCATGGCGTATTCGCCGCTGACCTGGTAGGCGTAGGTGGGGACGCCGAACGCTTCCTTCACGCGGTGGACAATGTCGAGATAAGGCATGCCCGGTTTGACCATCACCATGTCGGCGCCTTCCTCCAGATCGCGCGCGATCATCCGCAGCGCCTCTTCGGCATTGGCCGGGTCCATCTGATAGGTCTTCTTGTCGCCCTTCAGGGCGCCCGACGCGCCCACCGCATCGCGGAAGGGGCCATAGAAGGCAGAGGCATATTTGGCCGAATAGCTCATGATCGTCACATCGTGATGATGGGCCGCTTCCAGCGCGTCGCGAATGGCGCCGATGCGCCCGTCCATCATGTCCGACGGGCCAAGAATATCGGCGCCCGCATCGGCCTGGGCCAACGCCATCCGGACCAGCGCGGCCACGGTTTCGTCGTTCACGATCACGCCGTCGCGCACGATCCCGTCATGGCCGTTGGCGTTATAGGGATCCAGCGCGATGTCGGTCATCACGGCTATGTCGGGCACCGCCTGCTTGATCGCCCGGATGGCGCGGTTGGACAGGTTGTCGGGGTTCCAGGCCTCTTCGCAGGCTTCGGTCTTCAGCGCCGGGTCGGTATACGGGAAAAGACAGATCGCCGGAATCCCCAGATCCGCCGCCTGCCGCGCCGCCAGAACGGCACGATCCACCGACAGCCGGGCCACCCCGGGCATTGAGGTCACAGGTTCTTCCATGCCTGCGCCGTCGCGCACGAAAATCGGCCAGATCAGATCGCTGGGGCTGAGCGAAGTTTCGCGCACGAGCCCGCGCAACGCCGCGCTTTGACGGGTGCGGCGGGGGCGCTGGCGCAGATGTTGGCGGAAGTCCTGGGACATGGGCGGGCTCCTACGTTGTCCGGGCCACACCTGCCATCGAAAGCCGCGCGGCTCAAGTCCCGCCGCGCAGGCCGGGGCTGGGCAAGCGCGCGGCTTTGGGCTAGCTGGAAGCGATGCCCATCCCGGGGCAGCGCAGCCAGGAACCGGACCCCCGTGCCCACCACGATCCTCGATCTTATCGACCTGCGGTCGTTTTCCAATGTCTGGTACTGGATCTTTCTGGGGGTGACATGGTCGCGGGTGCTGACGGCGCCGATGGGAATTCCGGTGGATATGCTGCGGCAGGCGCGGGGGGGCGATGAACGGGCGCAGGACCGGCTGGCGGCCATGACCGAGATCATGGTCCGGCGCCATCTGGCGCTGCTGCACGGATTGGGGCCGGTGCTGACGGGGGGATGGGCTTTCGTGCTGTCCGCGCTGGTGATCCTGTCGGTGGGATATGGCGTGGAATTCGCCCAGGCGCTGCTGCTGCTGGTGCTGCCGCTGGCCATCGTGCGGGCCGAGATGTCGCGCACCGCCCGGTCATTGGCCCGCGACCGGCTGGCCGTCGAGGATCTGCCGCAGGTGCTGACCCGGATGCGGTGGCGGCTTCAGGCGGTGGGGCTCGCGGCGGTCTTCTTCAGCGCCGTCTGGGGCATGTATTCCAATCTTGCACGGCTGGCGTTGTAGGGCGGCCGGTCAGGCCGGCCGTGGCCAGCGCGCCGCGTCGCCACGGGATGTGCCCGCATGTGCTTGACACCCCGGGCTGGCGGGCTAGGCAACGGGGCGTGAACGGACATCTCAAGGTGGTGACATGGCGCAGTCCTCCTCCCTGCATCTGACGGTCGGCGGCGCGCCGGAAGGCCATGATGCGCGCATTCTGCTGCGCGAACTGGACCGCGCAGGTGGCGCGGTGTTGCACATCGCCCGCGACGACAAGCGGCTGGAGGCCATGCGCGCCGCCCTGCGGTTCTTCGGGCCGGGCGTGCCGGTCCTGTCCTTTCCGGCCTGGGACTGCCTGCCCTATGACAGGGTGTCGCCGAATGCGGATGTGTCCGCCGCGCGGATGGCGACGCTGGCCGCACTGGTCCATGGCGCGCCGAAGAAGTTCATCCTGCTCACCACGCTCAGCGCGGCGACCCAACGCCTGCCTGCCCGCGCGACGCTGGCCGAAGCAGCCTTTACCGCCCGGGTGGGCCACCGCGTCGATGAAGCCGCGTTGCGGGCCTATCTGGTGCGTATGGGGTTCACCCAGGCACCGACGGTGATGGAGCCGGGCGATTACGCGATCCGCGGCGGGATCATCGACATCTTTCCTCCCGGTGGGCGCGGCCCGGTGCGGCTGGACCTGTTCGGCGACGTTCTGGATGGCGCGCGCGTGTTCGACCCGGTCAGCCAGCGGACCACCCGGACGCTGGACGTCGTCGATCTGGCGCCGGTGTCCGAGATCATTCTGGACGATGCCGCAATCACCCGGTTCCGGCAGAATTACCGCATCGAGTTCGGCGCCGCGGGCAGCGACGATCCGCTCTATGAAGCGGTCAGCGCCGGGCGCAAGCACCAGGGGAT
>JAGQRU010000103.1 GCA_020425105.1 Paracoccaceae bacterium | reverse complement strand
AACAAGATGGCCTATGGCTATTCCCAGCATTCCTGCCCGTTTTCGATGTGCCCCTTCATTTCGGGCCGCATCATGGCGTCCGAGCCCGAGCGCGGCGATATCGTCGTGTTCCGTCACCCGGTTTCGGGGGCCGATTTCATCAAGCGGCTGATCGGTCTGCCGGGCGACCGGATCCAGATCCGCGACGGTCAGATCTTCCTGAATGGGACGCCGGTCGAACGGGTGCCGAACGGGGTGTTCGAGGAAACCTTCGAACCCCAGGGGCCGGCCGGGAACTATCCGCAATGCGAAAACGGCGCGGTGGGCATCGGTGCGCTTTGCACCAAGTCGCGGTTCACCGAAACGCTGCCGAACGGCAGAAGCTTCGACACGCTGAACATCCGCACCAGCGCGGTGGACAACACGCCGGTTTATACGGTGCCCGAAGGCCATTATTTCTTCATGGGCGACAATCGCGACAACTCCAATGACAGCCGTGTCCCGCAGGCGGCGCGCGGCGTGGGCTATGTTCCGGCGGAAAACCTGATCGGGCGCGCGGACCGGGTGATGTTTTCTTCCGCCGGGCGGTCGATCTTCTTCTTCTGGACCTGGCGCGCGGACCGCTTCTTCAAAGGGCTGAACTGAGCCTTGGCGCTGTCGGCGGAGCAGGCCGAATTTTCGGCGCGGCTGGGGCATGACTTTGCCCGGCCCGAGTTGCTGCAGGAGGCGCTGACCCATCCGTCGATGGTGTCGCCCGCCCGCAAGGACAACCAGCGGCTGGAGTTTCTGGGCGATCGCGTGCTGGGGCTGGTGGTGGCGGAAACGCTTTTGGCCGCCGATGCCGACGCGCCCGAGGGCCAGCTCGCCCCGCGCTTCAATGCGCTGGTGCGCAAGGAAACCTGTGCCGATGTCGCGCGGGATCTGGGGCTGGGAACGGTGCTTCGGCTGGGACGGTCCGAAATGCTGTCCGGCGGCCGGCGGAAAGAGGCGCTTCTGGGCGATGCCATGGAAGCGGTCATCGCGGCGGTCTATTCGGACGGCGGCCTGGATGCCGCACGCCGCGTGATCCTGCGCCACTGGCGCGCGCGGATCGACTCGGTCGAAGCCGATGCGCGCGATCCCAAGACCGCGCTTCAGGAATGGGCGCAGGCACGCCGGCAGCCGCCGCCGCGCTATGTGGAAACCGCCCGCAGCGGCCCGGACCATGCGCCTGTCTTCACCATCGAGGCGCGGCTGGAAACCGGAGAGGTCGAACGTGCCTCTGCCGGGTCCAAACGCCAGGCAGAACAGGCCGCCGCCCGCGCGCTGTTGACCCGCATGGAGGCGGGAGAGAATGAACGATGAGCTTCCTGAAAATCCCCGCGCCGGTTTTGTTGCGCTGATCGGCGAACCGAATGCCGGCAAGTCCACTCTGCTGAACCGGATGGTGGGCGCCAAGGTGTCCATCGTGACCCACAAGGTGCAGACCACCCGCGCCCGTATCCGCGGCGTGGCGATGGAAGGCGACGCGCAGATCGTGTTCGTCGATACGCCCGGGCTGTTTCGTCCGCGGCGGCGGCTGGACCGGGCGATGGTGGCGGCAGCCTGGGGCGGCGCGGCGGATGCCGATATCGTCGTCCTGCTGGTCGAAGCGCATCGCGGCGTGACCCCCGGCGTCGAAGCCATTCTCGACTCGCTCTCTGCCCGCGGCGACGGGCAGCGCGTGGCGCTGGCGATCAACAAGATCGACCGGGTCGAAGCGCCCCGTCTTCTGGCCCTGACCGAAGACCTGAATACCCGCTTCGGGTTTGAAAAGACCTTCATGATTTCGGCGGAGCGCGGGCATGGGGTGGAGGCGCTGCGCCGCTGGCTGGGCGACGAACTGCCCGCCGGTCCGTGGCTTTATCCCGAAGACCAGATCGCCGATCTGCCGATGCGCATGATCGCGGCCGAAATGACCCGCGAAAAGCTGACCCTGCGCCTGCATCAGGAGCTGCCCTATCAGCTGACGGTGGAAACCGAGGCGTGGGAGGACCGCAAGGATGGCTCCGCGCGGATCGATCAGGTGATCTATGTCAGCCGCGACGGGCATAAGGGCATCGTTCTGGGCAACAAGGGCGAGACGATCAAATCCGTCGGTCAGGCCGCGCGCGTCGAGATCGAGGAGTTTCTGGGCCGCAAGGTGCATCTGTTCCTGCAGGTGCGGGTGCGCGCCAACTGGCAGGAAGAGTCCGAGCGCTATTCCGAAATGGGGCTGGATTTCAAGGACGGCGACGCGTGAGCCGTCTGGCGGCGGGGCTGTGGGTGCAAGCCTATCTGCGCCGGCTGCAAATCGAACATGTTCCGGCCTATGTGGCCGCCAAGGGCGACCCGACGGCGGGCGCAGTGATCGTCAAAACCGCCACGCTGGACGGGCGGGCGGTGGCCAAGCAGCGCAGCTTCGATCCGGTCACCGGCGAACGGGTCTGGATGGTTCTGGCGGAAGGTTCCGAGGCGGATCTGGACGCGCTGCTGGCGCGCCAGCGCGACCGGGACCGCGATCTGTGGATCATCGAGGTCGAAAGCCGCGAGGGCCGCGATCTGCTCGATCAGCCCGGGTTGCGGGACTGACGCCGCCGGCACCCCCCGGCACCCATTGACAAACAGCCCGCCGCCCGGCGCTATCCCCAGCCATGGAATGGCGCGACGAAGGGGTGCTTCTGACCATGCGCCCGCATGGGGAAAGCGCCGCGATCATCGAAGTTCTGACGGCGGGGCACGGGCGCCACGCGGGCGTGGTCCGGGGCGGTGGCGGACGGCGCATGGCGCCTGTCCTGCAACCCGGTACCCAGCTTGACCTGACATGGCGCGCGCGGCTGGAAGATCATCTTGGCGCCTTCACTGTCGAACCCCGGCGCAGCCGCATGGGGGCCTTGATGACCGACCGGATGGGGCTTGCGGGGCTGAACGCGGTCTGTGCGCTGTTGTCCGCGGTCCTGCCGGAACGCGATCCGGTTCCTGTGATCTATGTCCGAAGCTGCACGCTGCTGGATCTTCTGTCCGCGACCCCGGCCTGGCCGCTCGCCTATCTGCAATGGGAACTGGCCCTGCTGGAAGATCAGGGCTTCGGCCTTGACCTGAGCGCTTGTGCGGTGACCGGCGCGACCACCGGCCTGGTCTATCTGTCGCCGCGCACGGGCCGGGCGGTTTCCGCCGCGGGCGCCGGAGACTGGGCCGACCGGCTGTTGCCGCTGCCGCCCTGTCTTCTGGGGCAGGGCGCGGCGGAAAACCCCGAAATCGCCCGCGCTCTGACCACGCTGGGCCATTTCTGGCTTCGGCATCTGACCGCCCGGGGCCGCCGGGCGCCGCTGCCCGCGGCCCGGCAACGGCTGGTGGATCTTCTGGCGCGCGGTTAGTCGGGCGCGGAGGGGGCAAAGACAAGCTCCACCCCGTCATCGCCGGTCATCACCAGACGGCCGCCGTCGATCCGGGCCTGACGGGCGGCCTCCAGCGCCTGAAAGAATGCGCTTTCCGCCGCCAGATCGGCGCAGGCGTTCCGGGTCGCGGCCAGCGGGCCGATATGGAACGCCGCCGCGGTTCCGTCTATGGCGCCGAAGAAGCTGTTGCACGGCGCTTGCCCGGCCAGCCGTCGATCGACCGCGATGCTGAACCGCGCCCGTGCTGTGAAGGCACTGCCATTCAACTGCACAAGGCGCCACGCCGGTCCGGCGGCCAGCGGATCGGGATCGTCCGCGAAGACTGCGGATGCAGACAGCGCAACGACAAGGCACAGGGCAGGGCGGAGGACGGGCATGGGGAACCTCGGGTCTGATGGGATCTGTGGGGGCCACACTGGCCCTTCACCCGGGCGTTGCAAGCGGCATTCTCACCGGCGCGGATCGCGCTGGACGCGCCTTGTCCAGCCGGTAGTCTGGGCGCAATCATCCCCGAAAGGACCCCCATGACCCGAGTTTCCGCATATGCCGCCCCGGAGCCCGGGGGCATTCTGGCACCGTTCGACTATGACCTCGGGCCCCTGGCGCCCGACGAGGTGGATATCGCTGTCGCCCATTGCGGGATCTGCCACAGCGACCTGAGCATGATCGACAATAACTGGCGCAGCAGCCGCTATCCCCTTGTGCCGGGGCATGAGGTGATCGGGCGGATCGCGCGTGCGGGCAGCGGCGTGCGGCATCTGGCCGAAGGCGATCTGGTCGGGCTGGGATGGCACGCGGGATATTGTCTGACCTGCGCCGAATGCCTGGGCGGCCACCATCACACCTGCGCCCAGGCGCAGCCGACCATCCGCGGCCGCCATGGCGGATTTGCGGATCTGGTGCGGGCCCAGGCCGCCAGCGTGCTGCGCCTGCCAGACGGGCTTGATCCGGCTTCAGCGGGGCCGTTGCTGTGCGGCGGGATCACCGTTTTTCATCCGATCGACGCCCATGTGCGCCCCACCGACCGCGTCGCCGTGGTGGGGATTGGCGGGCTTGGGCATCTGGCGCTGCAATTTTTGCGCGCCTGGGGGTGTGAGGTGACCGCGTTCACCACAACCCCGCAAAAGGCGGATGAGGCTCGCCGTCTGGGCGCGCATGATGTGCTGGATACCCGCGACCCGAAGGCATTGAATGCCGCGCGGGGGCGATTCAACATGATCTTGAGCACGGTCAATGTCCCGCTGGACTGGAACCGCTATGCTTCGGCTCTGGCCCCGCGCGGGCGGCTGCATCTGGCCGGTGTGGTGATGGATCCCCTGTCTGTCGCGCCCGGGCATCTGCAGGGAAATGAACGTAGCATCGGCGCATCTCCCGTGGGCGCTCCGGCGACCATGGCGCGCATGCTGGACTTCGCGGCCCGGCATCGCATCCGGCCGGTCACGGAACATTTCCCGCTGGCCGAGGTGAACACCGCGCTGGACCATCTTCGCGCGGGCAAGGCGCGCTATCGGGTGGTTCTGGACCTCTGACGGGGCGCAAGGATTGGAGAGAGCCATGATCGAGATCGAAAAAATCGGGCCGCATGTACTGTCGGCCACGCTGAGCGGGCAGATCGAGGCGCAGGACATCGCCGCATTCGACCAAGCCATCCGGGCGGAGTTTTCGGGCGACGGGCGACTTCACCTGCTGGTGGACCTGACCGGGATCACCGATGTGACCCTTGGGGCGATGGCCGAAGATCTGCGCGCCGAAACCGCTCTGTTGCCGCATTTGCGCCGGTTTGGCCGCATGGCCGCGATAACGGAAAAGGCCTGGGTCGCGACGCTGATGCGGGCCGCAGGGCATCTGATGCCGTCACTGGAATTTCGCAGCTTCGGCCCGGGGCAGGGGGATGAGGCGCGCGCCTTTGTGCTGGGCGGTGCCAGCGGAGCCGATCCCGTGCCGGCGATCCGGTTTCTTGATCCGCCGCATCCGCATGTTATCGCCTATGAAATCGACGGGGTGATCCATCAGGACGATGCCGATGCGGTGATTGCGCGGCTGAATGCCCTGATGGCGGAAACCGAAGGTCAGGGGCGCAAGATCGGGCTTCTGGTGCGGTTCACTCATTTCGGGGGCTTCGCACCGATGATGCTGCTGAGCGGCCAGCTCTGGACCGCCAAGCTGGCGGCGATCCGCAACCTGCACCGCTATGCCATTGTCGGCGGTGGCGGCTGGATGGAGGGCGTCGCGCGTCTGGCCGATCCCCTGACGGCGGTAGAGATGAAATGCTTTCCCGCCAGCGAGGAAGCCGCCGCGCGCGCCTGGGTGGTCGATGGGCTGTAAGCCCGCGCCTGCGGGTCTTGCGCTCGGCAAACCGATACCGCAAAACCGCCTTAGCGGCCCCGTAGCTCAACTGGATAGAGCAAGGACCTTCTAAGTCCGAGGTTGTGGGTTCAAGTCCTACCGGGGTCGCCAGCCGCGCAGCCCGGGACCGTGCCGGCCTTCCGGCCCGAGATGGTCCTGCCGGGGCGCTGGTATGAGGACTAAGGCTGGACGGCTCTATGCGGGACCGGTGGCGTTGGCCGGCGTCTCAGGGCCATGCCACGGCACGAAAATCTGAATGCGGCAGCGTTTTGATCTTTCATTGATCGACCTAATTTTAGCTTGATACGCTATGGATCACGACGCGGCACATCTGATTGTCGGCGCGCATGGCGGCGGCGCGGTTTGCCGGGTCGGAATACAGGCCTTGTCCGGCGCCGCCGTGGCGGAAGCCCAGGGCGGGCCGGTGAATTTCCTGACCGACTCGGACGGCGCCATGCGCGCGGCGGTTTCTTTGCCAGGGTATCATGCCACACAACAAAAGGCGCCCCGAGGGCGCCTTTTCCGCGGTTCCATTTAAGCCCAGCCTTACCCCAGCAACCGCCGTGCGATCACCTGTGCCTGGATCTCGGCCGCGCCTTCGAAGATGTTGAGGATCCGCGCGTCGCAGAGGATCCGGCTGATCTGGTATTCCAGCGC